>VYDA01000376.1 GCA_009843665.1 Caldilineaceae bacterium SB0675_bin_29
CGTTGCGGGGGCGGCGCCCCCGCACAAGGGAGGGCCGAATAGGCCCGACCGCCCAAATGTGAGGAGTGAGGAGAGAGGAGAGAGAAACACCTCGGTTCACTCCGCACAGGGCTTGGATTGAGCGTGGCTGTGGCGGATGGTGCGCCTGGAGGAGCGCGGGACCTGGGGGCGGAGTGCGGTGAATATGAGGGCACAGGAGTCCGGCGTCTTGTGAAATGTAGCTGTTTTTGTTGAGTTTTTTGCCTGTGCTAAGATAGATATTGGACTGCGTGCGCCAAGCAGGAGGGCGCATCCCTTGCCCGGTTGCAGAGCAATTGCATCAGTCGCGACAGCGCAATGGCCGGGTTCGCCTGCTGCCGGTTCCGGCAATTCTGACGGTCCGCGGCAGCCCGGCGAGGCGGCAACGGGCGATAGAGACAGTTTCCCCGAAGTCAACAGTGTGCCGCAGAGAGAACTAGATCGACAGATGCCCGGTCGCTGGGGCATGTGGAGGCGAAGCGACCGCTGCGTCAGGGCACTTGCCAGTAGACAAGACTCATGTTCAATGCGCCTTTGCTCGAAAGAGGCGCAGAATGGAGGAAAAGGTAAATGGGAAGGTCATCTTTCGATTATGATGAGCCGCTCCGACCTGAGACGACACCGGCCTCCGGGCTGAAAAGGTTTGCAACGGCCATTCTTTCGCTCGTCCTCATTCCCGCTCTGGTCATTGCGGCGTTGCTGTTGCCGCCGATCAGTTTGCTCGAGCGCATCCAGGGCCTGTCTACTACGGCGATTGACAGGAACGGCGGCTCGCTCATGGATCCAGACGGGACGACGATCATTTTTCCTCCGGAAGGTGTAATTGAGTCCTTTCGCGTCGGCCTCGAAAGCATTCCACGTGCGGAATTTCTGAACGGGAGCGCGGGAGAGGGGTGGTTAACTGCGCTAAGTGCGCTGGCCCCCGCGGGCCTGGAAGCCAAGAGCCCGATCTACCAGGTGGCCGTGCAGGGAGGGCGCCTGGAGCAGAGCATCGTGCAGATCCCGATTCCCAACGACAGCCAGCCGTACGAAACGCTGGAACTGTACACCTGGGATGGGGACAGTTGGGAATTCGTGCCCAGTGCGGTACTGGCGGTGGAAGACAAGATTGAAGCCCGCGTGGGCGGTCCACCGCCCTCCAATTTTGTCGTGATGCAGACCAGTGCGCCGCCGGCGCGAGTTGGGACCAACATTGGGGTAGGCGAAATGGTTCCAGCGGGCCTGGCCAATGCCGCCATTACAACCCTTGCCGTCGGGGGATATTACCTGCGCGGGGACGGCGCCCTGGATGTTACGCGCACGAATATACCGGCCGGGAACTATGCGATCGTGCCGGTCCTGCGCAACTGGCAGGGCGGCGCGGTGCCGCGTAGTGATCTTCTCCACAACATGCTGGTGGAGCAGGGCCAACTAGAGAACCAACTTACCGCCATCTCGAATCTTCTGACGCAGTACAGTTACCCTGGCGTAATCATCGACTATCGCGGACTGGAGGCGATACCAGCAGGCGAGGCCGAGTTTACGTACTTCATCGAACGCCTGGCTGAGAGGCTGCACGCGCCCGATATGAATCGGTGGCTGGCTGTACGGGTGGAGTTGCCGCAGCAGATCTCCGCAGTTGAATGGAACACCCGCGGCTACGATTGGAAGGCGCTGGGCAGCGTAGCCGATCGCATTCTAATTCCGGGACCGGCCGATCCTGCAGCGTACCAGTTGGGAGGGCAGATGAGCGCCCTGCTGGCCTACGCTACAGATCAGATCGACCGGCGCAAGGTGCAGGTGGAACTGCCGGGTATGTCGGTTGAGCGGAGCGGGAACCAGCAATGGCTGAAGGGTTATCGGCAGTCACTGCAACCGCTGGTTGCCCAGGTCCGGTTGGGGGGAGAGGATGGAGTGATTCTTCCCGGGGGCGAGGTTGAGGTTGCAGCGGTCAACCCGCGTATCACTCGCCCCTTGACGTGGGATGATGCGATAGGGGCCTATGTGTATGCGTACACGGACGACCAGCAGATGGAGCGGACAGTAACGATTGAGAACAGCAGCAGTTTTGCCCGCAAGCTCAATTTGCTGGAGCGGTTTGATGTGACCCAAGTGATGGTGCGTGACGAGGATTCGGGGGATGTGGACCCGGACTTGTGGGAGGTGGCGCGCCAGTTCCAGACGGGAGGCGGCGTGAATACATCGCCGGCGATGCTGAAGGTATCCTTCCGGATTTTCCATCCTGACGGCGGGCTGTTGGAGGAGGTTTCGGTCGCGATCGAGAACCCTGTATACAGGTTTATGGCGCCGGCGGGCGAGGGGGACATACAGGTCGAGGCGCAGGTTGTGCAGATATCGAATTTGGGCGGCATGCAGGCGGCCAGCCCGCAGAACACGGTGGCGATGAGCCTGGCGACGCCGACGCCGGTAGCGACTGCAACGCCGGTGCCGACGCCGACGCCTGAAGCCCCGAGAGTGGTTAGCACCCAAAACGTAAACGTCCGTGAAGGACCTGGCACCACTGGCTACGGCATTATAGGGCAACTCAATGCTGGTCAGCCATACCTAATTTTTGGAAAGAATCAGTCAGGAGATTGGTGGCAGATCGATATAGGCGGCAAAAAAGGTTGGGTGTATGCAGAACTGACGACAGCAAGCGGGCCGCTGAACACTGTCGAAGTGGTCAGGGATATTCCAGCGCCTGCGGCTGCACCGGCGGCGCAAGCTCCGGCACCAACCGGGGGCGGCGGTTTCGGGTATGGTGTGCAGGCGCATATGGTCCACAACAATTATGCCGGCCAAGTGATGCAAAAAACACGCGAGTTGGGCTTCGGCTGGGTGAAGCAGCAGATTGAATGGAAGGTCTTTGAGCAAAACCAGGGCCAGTACGACTGGGGATCGATGCAGGGCATCATCGACGCGGCGAACAACGCGGGCATCAGCCTGCTGTTCAGCGTTGTGAATGCACCGCCATGGGCGCGCGAAGGAGGATTCGAGCCGAATGTCGGCGGTCCTCCGGCGGACCCGAATACGTTTGCCAGGTTCCTGGGGGCGATGGCCGGGAAGTATTGCGGCACTTCCCTGAAGGCGATTGAGGTCTGGAACGAACAGAACCTGCACTATGAGTGGGGCAACCTGCCTTTGGATCCGGCCAAGTATGTGGCGCTCTTGAGACCGGCCTACGCGGAGATCAAGAGGGCGTGCCCACAGATGTTCGTGATCAGCGGGGCGCTGACGCCGGCTGCCAGCAACGGAGCGCCGCAGAGCAGGGGCGGCACCGCGGCGATGGATGATTTCGAGTACCTGGAGAAGATGTTCCAGGCCGGGCTGAACAGCTACATGGACGGAATCGGCGCGCATCCGAGTGGATATAACGTGCCGCCCCAGTACACGTGGGAGCGGGGCTGTGAGGCGATTCAGAAGCATGGCAACAGCTTCAACGGGGCGTGCGACAACCCGCACCACTCGTGGAGTTTCCGGAGCACGATGGAGGGATATCGGAACATCGCGGTCAAGTACGGCGCGGCCAACAAGCGGATCTGGCCGACGGAGTTTGGGTGGGCCGCCGGGGGAGCCTTTGATCCGCGTTATGGGTATGCGAATGATAACAGCTTCGAAGAGCAGGCGGCATGGACGGTCGAGTCCTTCCAGATGATGAAGAGATGGGGCTGGGTGGGTCCGGCCATTCTGTGGAATCTTAATTTCCGGGTGGTGGCCGACGGCACTGAGAAGGCCCAGTGGGGTATTGTGAGAAACGACTGGAGCCCTCTGCCCATCTTCTATGCGCTGCGGGATATGCCGAAGTAGGGGACGCTGAGTGCGATATTATAGCAAGAAGTAGTGTACAGATTGCCGCCAAGCCAGTTGGCGGCAATTCTTTTTGGGCATTGGGCAGACGCAGACCGCATGATTCGCTTACCGCCGGCACAACCTCACATCTTCTAACTCCAGAGCAGACCGGAGTTGAAATGCTGCCGGTCTTCGGAGTGTTTTCTGGTAACTGAGTGATCCTGCTCGGCCTGCGTTGGCAGCCGCAGAAGCTATGGTGGGCGAAGAAATCAGGCTGAGCCAGGCCTCTTGCAGCGATCGTTGCATTGTCCAGGGTTGATCTGGCCGCTACCGCTTGGCCAAACTGCCGTTGACAGCGTTAATACTATTTCTTATACTACGCCCCAAAGTTGACGCGTAGCCGTCTCGTATTGCCGATAGTTCGATCTGCTGGGTCCATCCGACCATAGGACGGCGTTCGGCTTGGGCATTCGGGTCAGCAGGTTGCCAGATCCCACGTAGCAGAATCTTCATATTCGGGACAAAGCGTATTCTGAAACACGCCCTCTATGAACAGATGCTGGCCCTGCCAGCGTACCCGGGGAGAGAAACATGAATAGGGATGATATTCGGTCTCGATTGGCAGAGGGAGAGCGGCTATTGTTGGACGGCGCTACCGGATCGGAGCTACAGCGCCGCGGCGTCAACGTTTCTAAAGGCGTGACCGCTGATGGGGGGCTCGGTCCATGGTCGGCGACGGCTATGGGAGATGCTCCGGAGCTGGTACGCGAGGTCCATGAGGATTATCTGCGCGAGGGCGCGGATATCATCACGACCAACAGCTTCTGGACTAATCGTGAGCGGCTGGGCATGGTAGGGCTGGCGGACAAGATGGAGGAGTACACGCACCTGGCGGCGGAGATTGCCTGTGAGGCACGGGACGGGCTCAATCCGCAGGCGTACGTGGCCGGCAGCATGGCTCCTCCGGGCTGGGGGGACCTGGCGAAGGAGTTCAGCGACCAGTCGTCGGTGCTGGCGGCAGGGGGCGTGGACATCATTCTGCTTGAGTATGTAGGATCGGTGGCGGACTGTGTTGAGGCAGTCTGCGCGGTCTCGGGGACCGGCCTGCCCATTTTTCTGGGCCTCAAGCATGTCACATTGGAGGGGACCAACTCTGACGGTGAATCGTTTGAGCAGCTGGCAGACGGCTTGGAAGGATATAGTGTCGATGCGATCCTGCCGATGTGCAGCCGGCCTGAGGCGATTTCGGCCTCGTTGCCCAAGCTGCGCGCGGCTGTTGACGGACCTGTCGGGGCGTATGCCAACATTGGCTATAATCAGGCGTCGGGACGACCGGATTTCCCAAAGCGACAGTGGCACGTAATCGAAACCGACGACTATCCCCCTGAGCGATATGCCGAGTTCGCGCGTGACTGGCTCGAGATGGGCGCCCAGATCATCGGCGGCTGTTGCGCAACGGGGCCGGAGCATATTGCGGCGATACGACCGGTCGTGAAGGGGGCTGAGGTGGTGGAGGTTTGAAAGACTCTCTCCCATGAATGCCAAGTCAAGGGAATTTGACGCTGAAAGATTTGCGCTCAGGCTTCGTCGTCTGTGGATAGGTACACTTTATATTGGCATATTTGCCATTTACCTGCTCTTTCTTGGACTTCTGGTGGTCTATTATGGCTGGAGACCGGCCTTACTTTCCTTGTTCCTGGTTGGACTGATCCAGTTGTTTCGATATGTAGCATTCGACGTGGACCGGATAGGCTGGCAGCTGAGCCAGCAGAACATTGAGGGAGAGACAGAAGAGATTGTCCAACGTCGGAAGAAACTGCAGTTCCTGTTACAGACTCTGATCTTGCTGCTCAATCTGGCAGTTGTGTTACAAGTGTATTTCGTCGCGAGCTGGCAACAGGTCATTGCGCTCCTGGTTGGGCTGACTGTGGTGGAGATGATGTTCAGGCAGATTCGAAATACGAGTCGTCAGATCAGTTATGGAAGCCCACTTTATGGAATCAAACATTCCGGTTCCATGGCTGCAGCCTCGGAAACTTCAAGGTTGGAAGAGAAGCTGGCGGAGCTCAAGGAGATGGTTGAAAGAGAAGAGATATCGCAGAAGGCGTATGAGAAGGTAAGGGATCGGGAGTTGATAAGGAGGGTTATAGATGAATAGGGAGATGCTTTCCTCTTTCCCATCCCTTCGAATGCGCCTCTCCTCCCGGGCATCTGGGATGCGGCCCTCTCACTTCGGTTTGCAGTCCGACAGGCGATGAGTTCTCGCAAACCTCTGGGGAGTCAGAGCGGGCTGAGAAATCTGTCGGTCCGGGTTCCCCCAAAGGTGATCTGCCCACTTTATTTGGTGCCTACATTAAATATCCAAGTCTGTATTAGAAATCTTGTAATTACTTAGCCGTGTACTGTGTGCGGTCTGTCTGGGGGGAATGTACCGTAAGCATTTCTGTAGCGGGCTGGCGATGGTCATCGCGGTGAACGTTGGGCATATTTGGGCGTTGCCTCGCCTGCCTTGCCTAGCGCTGGCACATACTCGGTACCCGCCAGGACGCGGGGTGGGTGGTAAGCCCGGCGGCCGCGAGACGACAACTTCATATTACCCACACACTCGCTACGGCGCGGACAGGAG
>VYDA01000303.1 GCA_009843665.1 Caldilineaceae bacterium SB0675_bin_29
ATCGGGTGCGTTGATGATCCCAGGGGCCAGCCGTTCGACATTCAGGAGGCCAGGGCGGATATCGCTGATGGCCTCCTCAAAGAACATGATCGCCTCAGTGCAGAGTTCGCTCGAGGCTCTTCCCGATCTGATGGTTTTTCGTTTGGTGCCGACTGAAAAGTAATGCTCATCGTCGACACCAACGTATTGGTTGCCGCAGCCAACCAAAGTGAAGAAAATCATGATTGCCGTGGTCCGGCCCGCCCATGCTGAGCACTTGACTCTGCTGCCTTAGTGAACTGATCCTCCCCAGAATTTACGCAGACTGCGCTATTCCAGGGGAGGTCCACCCATCAGGTTGCGCTATGTCTGTTGGGGATCGAGGAAGCGTGAGTAGTAGACGCGCTGGTAGCCGGCATCGGAGGCGCGATGTGTCTCGCGATATCCCTTCTTTGGGTAGTACTCGATGTTCTCGGTCATTTTCTCGTTTGTGTAGAGGCGGATCTCGTTCAGCCCAGCTTGCTGGGCATGTGCATCGGCAAAGCCGAGAAGGGCGGCCCCGACTCCGGCGCCTTGCGCTTCGGGGAGGACGGCAACGTTGTCGATGTAGAGGTGGTCCTCTTTCGGCCACAACACGATGAGCCCAACGAGCCGGTCATCGAGGGTTGCGATGTAGACAACCCCGCTGTTGATCAGGTTCGTGTAGTCATCGAGCATGGGTGCGGGTGGTTTGCCCATTCGCTCGACATAGGGGGCGTAGGCCGCGTCGACACAGGCGCGCACGCCGGGCTCGTCTGCTCCCACTGCCTGACGGACCTCGACCGCAGGGGTGCCTCCCACGTGCTCGACAGTATCCCGGCCCACCGATGCAACCGCGCCGGCCTTGCGCTTGGCAACGCGGGTCGCCTCAGGACTCTTTGCTATGCCACCACTCTTCGAGGACTGTGCATCTAAGGGTGCCCTGCTCCTTTGAGAACACAAGTCGAAATACTCCGTCGAGTTCGACCCGCGCCCCTGAGGCCTTTCGGGTAAAGCGAGCTTGCCAACCGGCAAACGCGGTGTCGTTCTCAACCGCCCAAACCTGCGAGGCAAACTCAACGTCTTCCTGCGCATCTGCTGCGCCATTCTGCCAATACTCTCGTATTTCGTCTCGACCTCTCATCGGGTCATCGAAGGACGTCTCTCGATAAGTGGCGTTGTCGGAGAACAGCGTCACCACAAGGTCCGGGTCGCCATTGATCCAGGCACGGCCATACTCATCTAGCCAATCCTGAGCGTCCTGCTCCGTCATTGCCTCTTCAATCCTTCACTGCAACGGGGTCAACCTAAGGGGATTGGGCAGCCTAGCCAAGAGATGCGAGACCACCGTTGCCAGCGTGAATCCCGGGAGAGGTTCGTCCCGCCCCTAGAGTTCGTAGTTCCACCACACCCCCACAAACCTGTACGGGCAATAGAACTAGGCGGCCATCCCTAGAAGTCGATGGCCGGTTTTGACGTCGACGTAGGCGAAGCTCTGTGGAGGTCTGAAGCCTCCTGGTTTCGCCCTGAGAACTTGGAGGGGCACCATCCTGTCTAGGGGCTGATGATGCGCCAGAGTGAGCGCGGTGCCCACGTCTAGTCCGTCGAAGTAGTGCTTGAACTCGTTGTGGGATAACTCGGATCTCGGGCCGTACTCGCGCCACAAGGCTGTGAGGTTGGCCGATCTGACGTCTGTGATAGTGCAGGTGCCGAGCAATGCCCGTACTGGTGTTGTCGCATACAACAGCGCTCGCGTCGGGACTTCGATTTTCGGTCTCGTGCGACGCAGTTCAACTGCCTTTGTCCCAGCAAGGATGGCCTCGGCGAATCTTGGCTTGAGCGACAGGACGACCATCCGGTTCTGATCGAGCGCTTCAATCTCCTCAGTCATTTCGTTTCATCTCCATCTTCGTAAGGTGCCTGGGACAACTACTTCATTAGCTCGTCGTCAGGATCACAAGCTTGCGGGTTTGGTGATCCTGACGACGGGGTTGATTGGGATTGCTGGGGCGGGCGTCAAGTCGCGCGGTGAAGTAGCACACACGGTGGATTTCATCTTGGGGGAAGAGGATTTTGCCCAGTTTTCGCAGGTCAAGCCATCGGAATGGGGTGGCCTTCAAAGCGCGGTAGTAGAGATTGAAGCCGTCGACGTAGAGGTTGGTCTTCAATCGCCGCTCCCCAGAAAAGACAGAGACCGCCGTTAGACGGCGGTCTCGACCCTACCGGCGAAGCGATAGGGGTGGTACAAGAAATTTACCACGAGGCAGGTAGACCATCAATGGTCACAGATGCTGAATGCCTCAATTTTCGGTGTGGAAGCTTGAATTCGGTCGGATTGGGCATGCGGCGGCCACACCTGCGCCGGTGCCCGAACGGACTAGGGGAGGGGCCTGCAAAGCCATGATTCACGGGTTCAAATCCCGTCCGACGCTCCAATGTTTGGAGGGCGGTTAGCATCTCCTGCTGTGGGCATAATAGCTCGTACTAGCAAATGTCGTTGCCGGTCTTGGGCGGGGTTCATGGCGTTGGGTTTGGCGGTGCCGAGGGTTGCCGCGGCGGGGGCGGGGGGGCAGCCCGCGCCCGACGGCCAGCCCACGCTTGAGGACATCGCGGTGCGCGACAGCCTGATCGCGAGCCAGGAATCGCTGCTGAACACCTATCGCTGCCTGTTCGGCATCGATGTCGATGTGGTGCCCGGAGGATGTGTTGACGGCAAACCCTCCGGCGGGCGCACCCGGCCCGGCACCTTCGACGGGACGCCCGCCCAGAGCGACGTCGATGTGCGCGACAGCCTTATCGCCAGCCAGGAGGCGCTGTTGAACGTGTACCGGTGCTGGTTCGGCGTCGACACCCAGCTCGTGCCCGGCGGGTGTGCCGCAGAAGAAGAGATGACCTCCGAGGATTCCGCGCCCATCGAACCCACACGACCCCCATCGCTCTCCTACGCTTCTGTAGCCCCTGGCTGGTTGCATACTTGCGGGCTGCGTACCGACGGGTCGGTTGTGTGCTGGGGATTTAATCAGCATGGCCAAGCTGATGCCCCCGGCGGCGAGTTCACCGCCATCTCAGCAGGGCGGAATCTTACCTGTGGGATCAGAAGTGGCGGGGCTGTTGTCTGCTGGGGGGAGGGGTTCGACGGCCAGCCGGTCGCTGATGGAGCCCGGTTCGCACTGGTCTCAGTCGGCGGTTCGCATGCCTGTGCGCTGGGCGACGATTGGACCATTTCCTGTTGGGGTGACAACGAATACGGCCAGGTTGACGCGCCGGAGGGTCGATTCACTGCCGTCTCTTCTGCTCTGAACCACTCCTGTGCAATCAGCACCGACCGCACCGTTGTCTGCTGGGGCGGAGTCGAGTCCGCCAGTTTCGCCGACCCGCCCGATGGCGAGTTCACCGCCATCTCCACCGGCCGGTTCACCTTCTGCGGCCTGCACATCGACGGCGCCATTTCTTGCTGGAGACGGCACGACTCTGATCCAGTGCAGGTGCTGGACGGCGAGTACACCGCGCTCGTCGCTGGTCGGGATCTCTGCGGATTGCGCACCGATGGCGCCATCGCGTGCTCGGCCCAGGACCTCCCGGGTCAACCGCAGGTGCCGGACGGCGAGTACATCGCCATCGCCGACAGTCATAGGCAGACTTGCGGGCTGCGTGCCGATGGCACAATCGCCTGTTGGGGAGACGATGACTCAAGGCCGGCGGGCGTCCCCGACGGCCAGTTCAGCGCCATTGCTGCTGGCGTCTACCACATGTGCGGGCTGAGAGCCGACGGAACCGCCGCCTGCTGGGGCAGCAACGATTCTGGCCAGTCTGAGGTGCCCGGCGCCCCGTTCACCGATGTCAGCGCCGGTTCTGATCACACTTGTGGACTGCGCGCCGACGGCAGCATCGCCTGCTGGGGCATAGACGTTTACGGTGAAACCGCAGTGCCCGGCGGCCGATTCAACGCGGTGTCCGCGGGCTGGATGTTCACTTGCGGGCTGAGAGCCGATGGCGCCGTCGCCTGTTGGGGCAAAAACGATTACGGCCAAGCTGACGCCCCCGATGGCCAGTACACAGCCATCTCTGCCGGATCGTTTCATTCATGCGGGCTGCGCGCCGACGGCGGCATCGCCTGCTGGGGCAGAAACGAAGAAGGCCAAACCGAAGCCACCGACGGCCAATACACCGCGGTCCTCGCCGGACTGCTTCATTCGTGCGGGCTGCGAACCGACGGCGGCATCGACTGCTGGGGCGACAGCGAATCCGGCCAGACCGAGGTGCCCGACGGCGAGTTCACCGCCATCGGCGGGGGAATCCCGTATCCGTGCGGCATCACCGTCGACGGATCCATCATCTGCTGGGACAACAACGACAGCACTGATCCCCCCGTCCCGCCCGACGGCGAGTTCACCGCCTTCGGCGGGGGTATTCCGTATCCGTGCGGCATCACCGTCGACAGATCCATCGTCTGCTGGGGTGCCCGAGACGAAGCGAACTCCAGCCCGCCCGAAGGCCGCTTTGTTGCTATTTCCTCAGGACTTAACTCGACGTGCGGAGTCAAAGACAACGGCACCATCGTGTGCTGGAGCCCCATTCCAGAAAGGCACCTCTGACTAGACCCCCCAGACGGGCCAGCCGCAGCGGCCGCGCTACCAGGCAACCGTGAACCTCCCCGGGTAATGCGCAGGCCTTGGTGGTTTACGGGTTTCGCGTAGGGCTGATGTTGGATTCTGCTGTCATGGACCGTGGGAGGTTCACCCCCCTCGATAATTCGCTTCGCTTCGGTTTGCATGGCGGTACGGTGGCCGCAGCTCGACCCAGGCAAGATCGGAGGTGGGAGCGATGGGCGCCGAAAGGAAGTGGCAACAGGATGATCAGGCCTCCAAGGAGTCCTCGTCCCTCACCGATGTAGCTGCGATCTCTGCGGAGGACGCGTCTGAGCCGGTGCTTGCTGATCGCACGGAGTTCACGCTCAGCCCCGAAGAATGGGAGGTGTGGGAGGCCCTCCATGACCGTCCCGCCCAGGATCTGCCTGAATCGCGGGAGTTTTTGGCTGAGCCGGCTCCCTTCTTTGTCGACTAACCCGCGCTATCAGCCTCTTCCATCAATCATTTCGTCTCAACGTTGGCGGACTACTGCGATTGCGCCAGTTCGAGATAGCGGTCTATCGGGTTGATGTCAACAAAAGTTGACACTGAATCGTGAGGAATTGCGGTCTGTCATCTTTGTAGCTGTCTGCTACGATGCGGTTAGGAGGTTTTGGCATGCCACTGAGCATTCCCATTCGCATCGACGATGGCATATACGCCTCGGCCAAGGCGGCGGCCCCGGCCATGGACCGCAGCGCTGCCCAGCAGATATCCCATTGGGCTCGGATCGGGCGCGAAATGGAGAGATCGCGCGAAATCCCCCACAGCGATATTGCCGCCGTCCTCAACGGCGAAACCCACTACGACGACCTCGATGACCCCCGCGCCCAGGCGATAGTGCGGGCCGTGTGGGTCGAGGAGATGAAGCACTGGCGCGAATCGCTCGATTTGGAGGCGGAGTTCGTTGCCAAGGGCCTCCCATTCGCCGAGCTGGACGAGAGCGGTGAAGTTGTCGTCCGCGAGCCGGCTAGCTCAACAGCTGTGCCCAGTCGCTGATCGTGGTAGCCGGGTCGTCTGCTGCGGCGGGCTGAGCAGGTGGATGGCGCCCGAACGCTGATCGTGGTCGCAGGGCCGAACAGCGCTGGCAAGACCCTGTTCGCCGGACGGTTCGCCGCCCAGTCCCGCCTTGAGTTCGTGAACGCCGACTTGATTGCCGCGGAGCGATGGCCCGGCGAAGAAGAGTCCCGTGCTTATGAGGCTGCCGCTGCTGCTGCAGAACGGCGCTTTGAGCTGATCGCCACAGGGCGGTCGTTTGTGGCAGAGACAGTGTTCTCCCACCCGTCCAAAGTCGACTTCGTCCGCGCCACCATGGAAGTTGGCTACATCGTGGCCATGCACGTCGTCATGGTGCCGGAGGACCTCGCTGTATCCCGGGTCCGCACTCGCGTCCGCTCCGGCGGACACAGCGTCCCCGAAGAGAAGATCCGGGGCCGATACGGGCGTCTGTGGCCACTGGTGGCAGAAGCGGCGAGCATGTGCGACGAAGCCTTCTTCTTCGACAACACGTCAGCTCGCAACCCGTTCAGACTGGTGGCCGAGCTCGACAGGGGAATGTCCGTCGGCATCCCTGCCTGGCCCGACTGGGTGCCTTCCGAACTAGAAGCCCTCGGACGCTGATCGCCTGGCAGCAATACGAAAGACGAATTCGCCGCGTCCGCAAAATGACGAAGACCGCCGGTAGACGGCAGTCTCGACCCTGCAGGCTCCGGCGGTCACACCTGCGCCGGTGCCCGAGCGGACTAAGGGAGTGGCCTGCAAAGCCATGATT
>VYDA01000522.1:0-5322 GCA_009843665.1 Caldilineaceae bacterium SB0675_bin_29
TTTGAGGCTTCGGCGGGAAGAACTTCTCGAACGGCCGACTCTCTGGATGGTGTTGCCGTCCAGGGAGGGTTCGCTACTTCCGTCGCTATGGAACCGATGAACCGGGGACGGCTTTCAAATACAAGAGACAGCACCAGCAGAAGGAGAAGGAAAGCGACGATCACTGTCTGGATCCCCCAACGCCGCGCATTGCTTTGGGAAGGCGGAGTTTCGAAGGAATGTCCGCAGTGACTGCAGAGAGCTTCTGAATCGGGGGTAAATTGGTCGCAGCCGGGGCAGCGCCTATAAAGTGTTTCTGCCATTGAGAAGGTTCAGAGCGATATAAGAACTCCTCCGTAGCTTGCTGGAGGCACGGCCGCAAACAAGGTGGCCCGCGCAGAGTGCGCGGGCCACAGTGATCCGGGCAACTGGCTGCGTGCAAATAATGCTACATGTTTTCGATTAAAGCCTGGCCGAATTCACTGCATTTCACCAGGGTGGCGCTCTCCATCAGTCGCTCGAAGTCGTAGGTAACCCTCTTCTGACCAATGGTTTCCTCCATCGCCTGGATGATCAGGTCGGCGGCCTCATTCCAACCCAGATGGCGGAGCATCATCTCGCCGGACAGGATCACCGATGAAGGGTTCACCTTATCCTGGCCTGTATATTTGGGAGCGGTGCCGTGTGTGGCTTCGAAGATGGCCCGGCCGGTCTCGTAGTTGATGTTCGCGCCGGGTGCGATGCCGATGCCGCCCACCTGGGCAGCGAGGGCGTCGCTGATGTAGTCACCGTTGAGATTCAGGGTTGCCAACACATCGTACTCGGCCGGTCGGGTGAGGATCTGTTGCAGCATGGCGTCGGCGATGACGTCCTTGATGATGATGTCTCCACCGTCAGCTGCCGGCAGGTGACGCCAGGGACCGCCGTCCAGGAGTTGTGCGCCGAAGTTTTGGTCGGCAGTTTGGTAGCCCCAGTTGCGGAAGGCGCCCTCGGTGAACTTCATGATGTTGCCTTTATGCACGAGGGTGACGCTCTCGCGCCCGTTGTCGAGCGCATACTGGATGGAGGCGCGTACGAGGCGGTCGGTACCTTCCTGGCTTACCGGCTTTATGCCGAAGCCGGCGGTATCAGGGAAGCGCACTTTGGCGTATCTTTCGCCGAATGCCTCGCTAAAGATCTGCTTGAAGCGCTCGGCTTCGTCGGTGCCTTCTTCGAATTCGATGCCGGCGTAAATGTCTTCAGTGTTTTCGCGAAAGATCACCATATCCACCAATTCCGGCTGCCTTACCGGGCTGGGGACGCCGTTGAAGTAGCGAACGGGGCGGACACAGGCGTAGAGGTCGAGCCGCTGGCGCAGGGCGACATTGATGCTGCGGATGCCGCCGCCTACCGGGGTCGTCAGGGGGCCTTTGAGCGCGACTATATAGTCATCGATAGCATCCAGAGTTTCTTGCGGTAACCAGACGATCTCATTGTAAACGTCATTGGCTTTGTCGCCGGCGTAGACTTCCATCCAAACGATCTTTTTCTGTCCGCCATAGGCCTTGGCCACGGCCTCATCCAGTACGGGCTGGCTGGCCGCCCAGATGTCCGGACCGGTTCCATCGCCTTCGATAAAGCAGACAATGGGATTGTCCGGTACCTGCAGATTTCCATCCTGATCGATGTCGATCCTTTTGCCTTCGCTGGGAACGACGATCCGCTCATATGCCATCAGTGAAAAGCCTCCAAATCTGTTGATGAGAGTTGTTTACGTCAAGTCTTGCTCAACTTTTTCAAGCCAGTGGGTGTCGGCTCGGGAGAAGATCTCTCCGGACCGTTCCCGGCTCCATGGACCGACGAGCCAGTAGATCAAGCGTGCGGCGGATTCGGGATTGAGCAGTGTGCCCTGCCGGTGGGCTTCATGGAATCGGCTGAAGTCCAGGCTTGAGTCGTGGGTATCGATGCTGCGAATGTCGGCCTGCATCTCCGTATCTACCATGCCGGGCGCGAGAGCATTGACGGTTACACCTGTCACGCCGTCGGCCTGCAGTTCTGCAGCCAGGCAACGCGTAAGCATGTTGAGCCCTGCTTTGGCCGCACAGTAAGCGCTCCACCCTGGCGAGACGTTTTCGGCAGCGCCGCTTGTCACATTGAGGATACGGCCGTAGCCCTGATCGATCATAACCGGCAGTACATTTCTGGCCAATTGGAATGGTCCAACGAGATTGCAGTGGATGTTGTAGGCCCACTCTTCGGGGTCAGCCTCATAGACCTGCTCTACCGGCCAGATAATGCCGGCGTTGTTGACCAGAATATCGACCCGGTCGAACTGGGTGAGGGCCGCTTCCACAACCTCTTCAATCTGTTCGGGGTTTGTGACATCGCATGGGACAGCGATGGCGCGGGCCCCGGCGCGGCGGATTTGCCTGGCGGCGGCTTCGATCTGGTCTTCGCTGCGGGCGGTGAGGACGACATTTGCGCCTGCGGAGGCCAACAGATTGGCGGCAGCGGCACCGATGCCGCGTCCGCCACCGGTGATGATAGCCACTTGCCCCTGAAGTTTCTTTGAGTGCTTACGCTCCGCCATTGTAGTTAGAAGGCTACCGCCTATATACAGATCCGGAAATCGAGCTTTGCGGCGCAAAATGTCAGGTTTTCGGCCGCGTCAGCGGTTGGCGCTCAGTTCCCGTGAAGTCTACCAGAAGCACGCCGAAACAACTATTTCATAGGATGATCGCATACGGTAATAAAACAGTGTGTGCCATAATATTGCAGATGGGGCTGCAGTTGTGCCCCCGTTTCTGGAGATCTAATCTACCTTAAGGGGAACTTCCATACAATGTACAATTTTTTCACAGAAGCCCATGACGGCTGGCACTACCTGGCTTCACTGGCAATGGTTGTTGCAGTGGCGGCATTTCTGGTCAACTGGCTGCGCGGGCAAGAGTGGAGTCAGCTGGAGCAGCGCATCGGAACGTACGCTATCATCGTGGTGGACATCCAGCTGCTGCTGGGGCTGATCCTGTGGGGGATAGGTGCGAGCCTGGGCATAATCGGAGCAAACGCGGCCCGCACAATCGAACATCCCTTCACGATGTTGCTGGCTATCATCATACTGCATGCCGGCTGGGTATGGACGAAAAGATCGGACGAGACAGTCCGTCTACGTAATGGGGCGCTGACCTTTGTCGTTGCGGGGTTGTTGGTGCTGGGGGGCCTGACGCGAATCTGGGGAATTCTGTAGGAGAGCCTTGGACGAGGCCGCCGGTTCAGATGTCCAGGCGGCTTCATCCGATCCAGTGTGGCTTTGGGGCAAAGCAATACTCAGTTAGCCGTCGTATTCCCCGAAGGCAGCAACGACATTCTGGCCACCGAAGCCGAAGGCGTTGACGATTGCGCAGCGGACGGGGAAATCGAGCAGTTCATTGCCGACTACGTCGACGCCCAGCTCCGGGTCTTCGGTGTAGTTGATCGTCGGGGGGATGATGTTTTCGCGGATGGCCATGACGGCGGCCAGCGCTGACTCTGCGCCGGCGGCCCCCAGTGCATGGCCGACCATGCTCTTGATGCTGGTAGTCTTTGGCGTGGGCTGGCCGAAGACCTGGCGAATGGCGAGTGCTTCGACCTCATCGTTAAGCTCGGTGCCTGTACCGTGGGCGAGGATCAGGTCCACATCTTCGGGAGCGAGGTTGGAAAAGCGCAGGGCTTTCTGAATGGCACGGCTGGCGCCGTCGGCGCTGGGGTCGGGCGCGGTGAGGTGATAGGCATCGCCGGTCAGCGCGCCTCCGAGGACTTCGGCGTAGATTTCGGCGCCGCGTGCCTTGGCATGTTCCTCGGTTTCCATGATCATCGAGACAGCGCCTTCGCCGCTGACAAATCCGTTGCGATCGATAGAGAAGGGACGGCAGGCCTGCTGCGGCCTATCAGTATCCTTGGAAAGAGGCCCCATATTGCCGAAGGCTGCGAAGGTCAACATTGAAATGGCCGATTCGGTGCCGCCGGCGATCATGACATCGGCTTCACCTCTCCGGAGAAAGTGAAACGCCTCCAAGATCGAGTAATGGCCGCTGGCGCAGGCGGCGGCGCTGGTCATCACCGGACCGCGCGCGCCGACCGCCATTGAAACGACACAACTGGCAGCATTGGCCATGGCACTGGGCACAACAAAGGGGCCCACGGTCTTCCAGGACTTTTCGACCAACTTTTCGGTGGCGTACTCGATTTCGATAATGCCCCCGCCGCCTGTGGCCATCATCACGCCAATTTCATCTCGATTCGAGTCTGAGATTTCCAATCCAGAGTCGGTCAACGCTTGCTTTGTGGCGGCGACGGCAAACTGAGTGGCGCGTGCAGTGCGCCGAATGAACTTGCGATCCATGTATTTCCGAGCGTCGAACTCTTTTACCTCACAAGCGATGTTGTAAGGCATGTCCCCGGCATCAAATAGTGTCAATTCCCCGGCGCCGGATTTACCGCTCAGCAGGTTTTTCCAGAATGTGCTTGGGTCGTTGCCAATGGGTGTGATCGCGCCCATACCTGTGATCACAATCCGTTTCATACTTTCCTTCCTTCTTCATCCAAGTTGCGCCTCTGGGGAAATGCGGCGCTTCCGACCCAGTCGGGCGGATTCTGTTCTCCGCGCTTACTTACTGGTGAATACCTGGCAGGCTCCAGAAACCAGGACATTTGACTTTGGACAGTTGCCTATACTTGCAAGCTTAAGAGAATCTCTCTGTCATCATCCATGAGACGGGCTAGAGGAAATTATAGAGGAGAGCAGTCGTGACGTCAAAATCATAGTGAATTTCTGGAAAACAACTGTGCCGGGGTGTAAGCAGTAAGAGAAATGGTCCTGTCACTTAGGAATGCTGTGCTCGGCGGCATGGATAAAGAGTTTTCGTCCTATATAATGGCTAAGCCTTGCCAAGAAGTGCGGCCAGCAACGCCATGCGGATGTACATGCCGTTGCGCATCTGGCGAAAGTAGGCGGCCCTGGGATCCGCGTCCAGGGCATAGCTGATCTCGCCGACACGGGGCAGGGGGTGCATGACAATCATCTTCTCCCCGGCCTTGGCCATCAGGTCCTGGTCGGCGATGTAGAAGTCCTTGACCCTGTCGTACTCGGCCAGGTCGGTAAACCGCTCTCGTTGCACACGTGTCATATAGAGCACATCCGTCTCACCGATGACTGAGTGGAGATCGTCTACCTGTCTATAGGAGTGGCCGGAAGCCTGTACGGCTTCCATCACATCGGCGGGCAAGCGCAAAATATCCGGGCTTACGAAAATAAAGGATACGTCGTAGTTCAGCAACAGTTTGGTCAGGCTGTGGACAGTACGCCCGTAGCGCAGGTCGCCCACC
>VYDA01000522.1:5332-6380 GCA_009843665.1 Caldilineaceae bacterium SB0675_bin_29
GCCCACCATCGCGACGGTGAGACCATCGATCTGCTTCAACTCTTCCTGCACCGTGAAAAGGTCGAGCAATGCCTGGGTCGGATGTTCACCGACGCCGTCGCCGGCGTTGATCACCGGCTTTTCTGCATAGTAAGCGGCGGTCGCGGCGGCGCCCACTTCCGGATGGCGAATGACGATCACGTCGGCGTAGCACTCAAGGGTGCGGATGGTGTCGGGCAGGCTTTCACCTTTGCTGACGGAACTATACTGGACGTTGTTGATGGGGATGACCTGGCCGCCTAGTCGCTGCATTGCGGCGGTAAAGCTGGAACTGGTGCGTGTGGACGGTTCGTAGAAGAGATTGGCCAGAATTTTGCCCTGCAACAGCTCGGCGCCGCCGAAACGCTCAACCAGGACGCGCATTTCGTGGGCGATACCGAAGATGGCATCGAGCGAGGCGCGGTCGAACTGATTGACGCTGAGAATGTCTTCGCCTGCAAAGCTCTCTATCGTGATTGTCATTTTCGCCTTACCTGTGCTCTCTGATTACAGTTCACGCCAAGAGTCCGCGCCTGCGATACACGCAGTCAGGCGGCGGGCGTCGTTCACCACGTATTCTCCGTTTGTGCCGGAGGAATCTGAGTCAAGCCTGAAACCTTCCGACACTACGCACGCTCCTGGAAAAGTACGCGACCACTGCCGGGCGTTGCCAGGATCCGCTCGCCATCAAAGACGGTTTCACCCCTCAGCACGACTTTGGCGACGCGACCCTTCACTGTCCGCCCGGCAAATGGTGTCCAGCCGCAACGAGTATGCATGCTTGCGTCATCCAGTTCATATATCTTGTCCATTTCCACTTCGACCCAGGTCTGCTCCTGCTCTGCGAGGCCATAGATGCGGCGAGGATTCTCGACGCAGCGCAGGAGCAGGTCGTCCAGCTCAAGGCGGCCGGCGTCAACGGCTGTTAGCAGAAGGGGGAGCATGGTCTCGACGCCCGGCACGCCGGGCATAGGGGAATTTGAGGAATGAGCACTACTGCTCTGGGTGACGTTTCGCGCGGGGTTGGCTT
>VYDA01000293.1 GCA_009843665.1 Caldilineaceae bacterium SB0675_bin_29
TCCTTTACGTGACCGCCGAACAGATCCCGGGCGAAAAGAACCAGATCCCCTGCGACGGCCCCATCGACGGCCAGTTTGTCTACAGCCGCGACGGCATCAACTGGCAGCACGCCGACCGCGCCCGCACCGTCGCGCTCCCGCGCGGCGCCGGCGACGCCTTCGACAGAGGCATGATCATCGGCACCGCCAAAGAGCCGATCATTGAGGGCGATGAAATTCACTGGTACTACACCGGCTGCGAACACACCCACGGCGAAGTGGACATGGAGAAGCGCGTCAAGCGGCTGGGGCGCGCCATCTGGAAAAGAGATCGCTTCGTCGCTCTCGCCGCGTCCGGCGAGAGTATAATCGTGACCAAGCCCCTGCACCTGCCCGCGGGCGCTGTCGCGCTCGAGGTGAACGCCGATGCCGCCGGCGGCCAGTTGCGCGTCGAACTGTGCCGTCCCGACGGAAGTGTTCTCGAAGGTTTCTCTCGCGCCGACTGCCTTCCTCTGCAAACTGATGACCTGCACTGGCAGGTGAGGTGGAAGAACGAGCAACCACCAATCGAAGGCCCTGTCCAGCTCCGCTTTTTCCTCAATCGCAGCAAACTCTACAGCTTTACGTTTCGAGCTCACTGACAACTGACTATCGACAACCGGCCGTAAACTACCAGATCGAGGAGTCCCATGAGCCTTACAACCCAGGAAAAAGAGTCCTTTGAAGCCAACGGCTATCTGCTCAAGAAGGGCCTCGTCTCCCCGCAGGAGATCAAGCAGATCCGCCAGGAATTGCCAGACGTTCACCGGCGCATGGTGACCGATCCCCCGCCCGAAATCCACGTCGCCTGGGAGGACGAAGACGCGCCCGACGAGAGCAAGATCATCCGCCAGCTGATGCACAGCGAGCTGGTCAGCCCCACCCTCAACCGCATCCTGCGCAGCGACACGCTTGTCGATATCGTCGCTGAGCTGATGCACCCGCAGGTCGCCCTCTACCATAGCAAGCTCCTGCCCAAGGAGGCCGGCATCGGCGCGGCGACGCCTTGGCACCAGGACTACGCCTACTGGCAGACCGACGAGAACCAGCCGATAATGATCAACTGCCAGCTCGCCATCGATCCCATGACCCTCGAAAACGGCTGTCTGGAGTTCATCCCCGGCAGCCACCGCTGGGGCTTGCAGGACCATGAGCAGCACCAGGAGACCTTCGGTAGGTTCCTGCCCGGACGCTACTACAAGCGCGACGAGGGCGTGACCATCCCGATGGAGTCGGGCGACGGCATCTTCTTCACCGCCCTCGTCATCCACGGCTCCGCGCCCAACACGTCGCCCCACCCCCGCTGGGCCAACACCTTCGCCTACAACGTGCCCGGCAACGGCGAGCATCAGGTCCGCGAAGTTCTGCGCTGACGACAGAGGCCGGTGACCGGTCGCCCATGGGAGCTTACTCTGGTCGACTGGCCTCTGTGGTTCCCCGCGCTCCGTCCAAACAAATTTGCCTTTGCCCATCGCTGCATATACAATAGCCTACCGGCCGATTCGGCTGAAGAACCAGCAGTGGTCATAACATAGACCATGCCCCCAGCGGCATCAGCCAAAATCGGTCATCGCAAAACTCTCGATCCTCGCCCCCGATATCGAGGCTGTCCCGGCAGTGTCCCATTTGAGCCGGTTTGTTTGATTTCCCTGGACGGCCAACGCGCTTTGCTCAGGCATCCGACTCCCTACTGTTTTGCCCTTATCTGCGACTGCAGGTATCTGCCTGCAGTTTCATTCCTGTTTCATCGACAATGAGTAGTTCGGTATACAACCAAACCATTGGAGGAGAATCCATGACTCAGAGGCATATTTCACGACGTAGATTCTTGCAGGTATCCGCCTTTGCCACCGCCGGTGCGGTGCTGGCTGCCTGCGGCGCTGGCGACGCGCCTGCTGCGGAGGCGCCCGCTGCCGAAGAGCCGGCCGCAGCCGACAGCGGCGACGCGATGCCCGCATCCCAGTACAACGAAGCGCCCATGCTGGCCGAGATGGTCGCCAACGGCGAAATTCCCCCCGTGGACGAGCGGCTGCCACCCAACCCGATGGTGATCGAACCTCTGAATGAGGTCGGGCAGTACGGCGGCACCTGGCGCCGCATCGGCGTAGGCCCCGGCGACGCCGGCATCTTCCGGTATCGACTCATGTACCCCCAGCTGGTACGCTACAACAGTGACGGCTCCGATATGGGCCCCAATCTGGCCGAATCCTGGGAAGTCTCCGATGACGGCACGACCTATACCTTCCACCTGCGTGAAGGCGTCAAATGGTCGGACGGCGCGCCGCACTCCTCCGAGGACTTCATGTTCTGGTATGAGGATGTGCTGGGCGATGAAGATCTCGCCCCCAGTTTCCCCGTCTGGCTGACAGTCGGCGGCGAGCCCGTCGTCATGGACGCACCCGACGATCTCACCATCCGCTTCACCTTCCCCGGCGCGCATGGCATCTTCATGAACCTGATGGCCGGGGCCAACGGCGCTTCGATGACCTGGTATCCCAAGCACTATATGACCCAGTTCCATCGCAACTACGCCGACGAAGAGGAGTTGAACGCGCAGGCGCAGGAAAACGAGTTCGAGTTCTGGCATCAGTACTTCAACAACCGGCTCACCCCGCGCCTCAATACCGAAGTGCCGGGCCTCTTCGCCTGGCGCTTCACCAAGATTACGCCCGAAGTCCCCGTCGTGCTGGAACGCAACCCCTACTACTGGAAAGTGGACACCGCCGGCAACCAGCTGCCCTACATCGACCGCGTTTCCACCGACATTGTCGAGGACTCCGAGGTCCTCAACCTGCGCGCCGTCGCCGGCGATATCGACATGCAGCACCGTCATATCCTCATGGTGAACTTCTCGCTCTTCAAGGAGAATGAGGAGGTCGGCAACTACGAGATCCTGCTCTGGAAATATGGCGAAACCAGCGATGCCGTCCTCTCCTTCAATCTCTGCCATCCGGACCCGGTGATGCACGAGATCTTCAACGACAAGCGCTTCCGCTTTGCCATGTCGCATGCGATGAATCGCGATGAGGTCATTGAGGCTGTCTACCTCGGCCTGGGCGAGCCCGGCCAGCCTTCACCGCTCTCCACCTCCCCCTTCTATGATGAGTCCCAGGCCAAGGGCGCCCTCGACTACAACCCGGACCTGGCCAATTCTCTGCTGGATGAGATGGGCCTTGGCGAAATGAACGCCGACGGTGTGCGCCTGAAGTCGGACGGCGAGCCGCTCAGCATCATCTTCAACTACGCGCCGGTCTTTGGCTCCTGGCGTAGTATCGGCGAACTGATGCAGAAGTATATGGCTGACGTCGGCGTGCAACTGACGCTCAAAGAGGAAGCCCGCCCGCTCTGGAGCCAGCGCGTTCAGGCCTCCGAGCATGATATGACCG
Source organism: Caldilineaceae bacterium SB0675_bin_29 (assembly GCA_009843665.1). GTDB lineage: Bacteria > Chloroflexota > Anaerolineae > Caldilineales > Caldilineaceae > Bin5. The sequence goes on from VYDA01000293.1 coordinate 3,405, forward strand.
TCTGGACCGGCTCGGCCGAGTTCAACCCGCTGATCGACCCGCGGCACTTCATGCCCTTCTCGCAGGGCAGTTCGCACCACGCCGCCTGCCATGCCCTCTGGTACAACTCCGGCGGCGCCAACGGTGTCGAGCCGACCGGCGACCTGCGCACGACCATCGACCTCTACGAGGCCATCAAGGCCACGCCGGATGTCGACGAGCATAAGCGTCTCTTCCAGCAGATCCTCGATCTCAACAAGGAGAATCTGTGGACGTTCAGCATGGCGGTCGGCCTGCCTGCACCGGTCGTCGTCAGCAAGAACATGGGCAACGTCCCGCGCGAGGGGGTCTCCTCCTGGCATCTGCAGACGCCCGGCAGCACCGTGCCCGAGCAGTACTACCTCAAGAGTTGATAACTTCAGTGGCCAGTTGTAAGTGGTCGGTTGCCGGTAAATTCACTGGTGACCGGCCACAGGCCGCTGGCATTTCACTGACCACTAACCACTAGCCACTGGCCACTGGGGTTCAATGTCCTCATTCATCTTCCGCCGTCTCATCCTGATGGTCCCGACGCTGTTCATGATCTCGTTGATCTCATTCGTCATCATTGAACTGCCGCCCGGCGACTATATGACATCTTATATCGCCAACCGCATGGCAATGGGTGACGACGTGCGCCAGGATGAAATCGACGCGCTTGTCAAGCAGTACGGTCTCGACCAGCCCGCGCCGGTACGCTACACCAAATGGCTGGGCAACGTCATGCAGGGCAATTTCGGCTTCTCCTTCGAATGGCAGCTTCCTGTGAGCGATCTGATCTGGGAACGGCTCGGCCTGACGGTGGTGGTCGCCTTCTCCGCGTTGATATTCTCGTGGATCGTCGGCCTGGTGATCGGAATATTCTCCGCTGTCTACCAGTATTCTATCGGGGACTACATCTTCACTTCCCTTAGTTTCATCGGCCTCGGTACGCCCAATTTCATGCTCGCTCTCATCATGATGTGGGTCGCCCTTGCCTATTTCGGTACCAATATCTCAGGACTCTTCTCCGCGGAGTTTGTCGACCAGCCCTGGAGCTTCGCCAAATTTGGCGATATGCTCAAGCATCTTTGGGCGCCCGCCATCATCGTGGGGACGGCCGGATCCGCCGGCCTTGTGCGCACCATGCGCGCCAATCTGCTCGACGAATTGAGTAAGCCCTATGTGGAAACAGGGCGCGCCAAGGGCCTCAACGAGATCAGGCTTGTGTTCAAATACCCTACTCGCGTGGCCCTCAACCCCTTCGTCAGCACCATGGGCTGGGCCTTGCCGCAACTCGTCTCCGGCTCAATCATCGTCTCCGTCGTGCTCAGCCTGCCCACCACCGGCCCGCTGCTGTTGCGTGCATTGCTGACCCAGGACATGTACCTGGCCTCAAGCTTCCTTCTCATGCTCAGCACGTTGACCATCATCGGTACGCTGATTTCGGACATAATGCTGGCGCTGCTCGATCCTCGTATCCGGATGGGAGGGTAGCATGAGCGCTGACCGATCGCTCACCGACCAAACCCCAACCCCGGCGGACTCCTCTCCCGCCGCCGCTACGGGCGATCTTCTGGGCGCCGACGTCGACGATTCCGACACCTATCTCTCTGTCGAGGAAGAGGAAGAACGCATCTACATCGCTTCGCCGCTACAGATGATGTGGTGGCGTTTTGTAAAACACAAAATGGCCATCGTGGGCGGCATCGTGGTCATACTCCTCTACCTGGTCGCTATCTTCGCCGAAGTGCTCGCTCCCTATAACCCTGAAACCTATGAGGTCGCCCTTACCTACGCGCCGCCGCAACGGCTCCATTTCTTCCACAACGGCGAGTTCCAGGGCGCACCCTTCGTCTACGGCCTTACCCAGGCCCGCAACCCCGACACACTGCGCATGGAGTTCCAGACGGACAAAACCGTGCGTTACCCCGTCCGCTTCTGGGTCGAGGGCGATTCTTACAAGCTCTGGGGTATCTTTCGGAACAGCCGCCACCTCTTCGGCATTGGCGAACCCATTTACGATGCCTCCGCCGGGGAAAGCGCAGAGGCGCCTTTCTCCATAATATTCCTGCTCGGCGCCGATAAACTCGGCCGCGACATGTTCACCCGCATCATCTACGGCTCCCGCATCTCCCTCTCCATTGGCCTGATCGGCGTCGCGCTCAGCTTTGTATTCGGCGTCGGCCTCGGCGGCATCTCCGGCTTCTACGGCGGCGTAATCGATGTGCTGATCCAGCGCATCATCGAGTTCATCCGCTCCGTCCCCTCCATCCCGCTCTGGATGGCCCTGAGCGCCTCCCTGCCCCAGGACTGGTCCAATATCCGCGTCTATTTCGGCATCACCATCATCCTCTCGCTCATCGGCTGGACATTCCTCGCGCGCGCCGTGCGCGGCCGCTTTCTCTCCATGCGCGAGGAGGAGTTCATCCTCGCCGCCCGCTTCGCCGGCGCCGGCGAAATGCGCATCATCCTGCGCCACATGGTGCCCTCCTTCTTCAGCCACCTCATCGCCTCCGCCACCCTCGCCGTTCCGGCCATGATTCTCAGCGAAACTTCGCTCAGCTTCCTCGGCCTGGGCCTGCGCCCTCCGACGATCAGTTGGGGCGTCCTCCTGCAGGAATCCCAGAACCTGCGCTCGGTCGCGCTGGCGCCGTGGCTGCTGCTGCCCGGCGTCTTCGTCATCATCACCGTCCTCGCGCTCAACTTCCTCGGCGACGGCCTGCGCGACGCGGCCGACCCCTACCACTAGCGCTTCCTGGTCTGCGCTTTCTCCTGCTTAACTGTCTTTGTAACGACTCAGCCTCAGTCAATGTGCGCCCCTGAAAGTTGCGAGTGAAGTTTTCTCTCTCCCTTTCACACGACCGCCCATCAATCGCGGCTTTCACTGACCACTGATTACTGACTACTGACCACTGCATTTCTGGGCGGTCGGGCCTTTTAGGCCCTCC
>VYDA01000637.1 GCA_009843665.1 Caldilineaceae bacterium SB0675_bin_29
CCCCCGACCCATGCCACACAGGCATACCTGCCGCCTCGGCTATCGACGTGCCCTGCTTGAAACTGTTCATGCTGCGGCCCAGGTTCAGGTAGTCACACGCTTCGCGCTTGACCGCGTTAATCACATCCTGATGATTGCCCAGGTGCAATGCCAGGGGAAAGTCCAATTTCTCCCTGAGCAGAACGTACCAGTCCAGATTACTGCGCGAGACAGGGTCCTCAAAGCACTCTATGTTATCGAGATAAGGTTCCAGGCCGCGTGCGATTTCCAGGACATGCCTCGGATGTCGCAGGTGCTGCCCCGCGTCGACCGTCACCTTTACGTCCGTCCCAACCGCCTTGTTGATGGCTGCAATGCGTTCCACCACCGGGTCGCCCAAATTGGCCTTCATCTTGAGCACGTCAATCCCCAGTTCAGCCGCCAGCCGCGCTCGCCTCGCCGCATCGTCAGGCCACATCTGCCCGCTGCAAAGAGACCCGCGCACGCGGCTGCGATACGCGCCCCCGAGTAACTGGTAGACCGGCAACCCGAGCGCCTTGCCCACCAAGTCGTACACTGCCATCTCATAGGCCTGTTCAACCCCGCTTGCCGGGCTCCAAACGTCGCCGATCGGCAGATGCTGCCAGTTCAGGTCAAAAGGATCCTGCCCCTCGAACAACGGTGCATACTGCCGAACTGTGCTCTCTGCCACGCCTTTGGGCGCCTCGCCCAGCCCGCTGAGACCGCTGTCTGTGGTCATCCGCAGCAGCACGATAGGCAGGTCCCACCAGGAGCCGCTCCACCCTTCAATATTCGCGCTGTGCCAGCTGACAGGGTGCAGCGGCACCCGCACGCGGAATGTTTCAACCTCTACAATCTTCATCTGCGCTTCCCCCAATACGACCAACTACCTCTCGATATCGAATCTTTCACAGTGCAAAACCACTGTCAACGACAAAAGCCGCATCGGCTCAGGACTGTTCCAACGTCAGCAGCACAACCCTCACCAACCGGCCCACAAAAAAACTCTGCCCGCGCCGGTTGGGGCGCGGGCAATCTGAAGCTTCTGAGGCTTGTTTACTTTCGTCTGAACCGCGATCCGAGGGAAACAAAGTGTGCCTAATCCGCAGGGGACCGCACAGTCATGCAAAGAAAACCCAATTCGCCCCCAATGTTCTTCGCGATCCTTCGCGTAACTTCGCGGATAAGAAAAGGTGTTCTTCGCGACCCTTCGCGTGACTTCGCGGAATAAGAGGTTGTCCCTCGTGACCCTCCGTAACGTCAACGCAACCTAAAACGGAATATCCTCCTCACCGCCCGCCATCGCATCCCCACCAGACCCACCGCCCACAGCCGCGCCCTGCCCACCGGTCTGACCCCATCCGCCCGCAAGCGCTTCATTCTCCGCCCGCGTGTTCAGAAAGCGCACAGTCTGCGCCGTTACTTCAAGTGAAGCCCGCGTATTGCCCTCTCGATCTGTCCACGTGGTGGGCTCCTCCAGTTCGCCGGTAACCAGCACCCTCTGCCCCTTCGTCAGATACTGGTTACACGTCTCGGCCAGCCGTCGCCAGGCTGCCACGCGGAACCAAACCGTCTTCTCCTGCCGCTGCCCATCCTGCCCAGTCCAGGATCGACTGGTGGCGACACTGAAGTTGGTGACCGCCACGCCACTGGGCGTGTAGTAGGGTAGAAAGCAGATGAGTTACAGGTGACTGCAGCTGCACTTTTCCTACCTCCCCCCTCCGAACCGTGCGTGCGGCTTTCACCGCACACGGCTCTCCAGTACGATTTTCCAGTTGTCCCATTCACTTCTGTGCTTTCCTGCGTGTATTGCATCGTGGCAATTGACGCATGTCATCAGAGTCTTGCGTCTGAGTGCTGACATTCTGTGTACCCATGCCGGCTTGTTCTTTCTCCCCCGCTTGTTAACGTCTCTCAGCGTTAGCACATGGTGAACTTCGATGTTGCCCTTCTCGCCGCACATTTCGCACTCATCGTTTGATAGTCTTTGCAGTAGTTCTACTCTGCCTTTTCCTAGCGTTACGATTCTGTCCGTTATGCTGGCTTCAGGCTTCCGTATCAGAGGTACTGCTCCGTAGTGTGTGGTTAGTGGTTCTTGCCCTTTTCTCTCTGCTCTAGCTTCAAAGACCTTATACGTCTTTCCGTTTACCGTTCTAGTCGATTTGTGCTTTTTGACTATTTTGTTTACGGAGGTCTTATGTTTTCCTGCCAGAGTTTTGAGTAGGGATGTTCCCGTTACCCACTCTACTTCCTGTAGGCGGTGAACGTTATGTGCCATTTGGTAGTACTGTACGAGTCCCCGGTATTCCGCTTGAAACCTTGCGACTATGTCATAGTCGCTGTTGAGCAGTAGCTCAGGTCTGTGTACGGCTTTCCCTTTCTTCGTGTACTTCCTCATAGCTTTTCTTCTGACTTCCCTGGGAACTCCCAGCCAGATTGTTCCGTTGGCTGTTCTTCTCTCGTCGCTCTGCATTACGCAGAGGTCATATCCAAGGAATCTAGCCTTGTCGTTTCTGGCATGGGTTATCAGTGTCTTTTCTATCGAGAGTTCTAGATTTAGTTCTCTTTCAAGATATTCACTAATTCTTTCCCGTATTTCTTCGGCCTCTTCCTTTGGGCCGGCGAAACTGAGCAGGAAGTCATCGGCATATCTGATGTATTCCAGTTTCCTGTAGCTGTCGTCGTCAATTATTGACGGGACATTTTTCATCATCTTGCCGTAACGCTCGTAGGCTTCTACGTCTCCCATCTTTTTTGCCTGGCTACGTTTGTACTCGTAGTGGCGATATTCCGGGTTTCGCTTTCTGCCTTTCTCTTTCTGACTGCCGAAGTTGTAGTGCGGTAACAGTTCTTCTTCAACCCATTTGTCGAAGGTGTCTAAGTACACGTTCGCCAGAAGTGGGCTGATGATCCCGCCTTGCGGCGTTCCGCTGTATGTTCCGTACCACTTCCAGTCTTCCATGTAACCTGCTTTCATCAGGTACTCGACCAGATTTAGGAATCTCTGGTCTCTGATTTTTTCTTCCATAATTCCCAGTAGGGTTTCGTGGTCGATGTTGTCAAAGCACCCTTTGATGTCGCCTTCTATGAACCAACTCGTGTCTCGATGTGATTCACGAATCTGTTTTAGTGCAGTGTGGCATCCGCGTCCGGGTCGGAATCCGTGGCTGCGTTTGCTGAACTGCGGTTCGTAGTAGGCTTCCAGCAGTATTTTCATGGCGGCTTGTAGGAGTTTGTCATCCCCGGATGGGATTCCTAGCGGTCTCTTCCTACCATCTTCATTCGTTATGTACGTCCTGCGTACAGGATTCCATCTGTAAGTTGTAGTTCTGACTTTCTGGATTATTTCGGCGATTCTCTTTTGAGACATTCCGTCCAGTATGTCGTTGCTACTTCCTTTTGTGATGGCTCCCTCGTTGGCATGTATTTCTGCATACGCTTTTTCGTACAGTTCCTCTTTGAAGAGTTGCCTATACAGTCTTTCCAGAGATTTGCCCTGCTTCCCTCTGTTCTGGATGACATTGAGGACAGTTTCGATTTCTTGCATTTCGCATTTCTCCCTGTCCTAATGTCCATCATACCTGTCCCCCTTCGCCTCGTAAGCGGCTTTCCCGCTCTCTGACTACTACGGGGACTCCGTTCTCGTATGCCTCTCGGCACGTAGAGAATCCCGGTTTCCCTGACTAGTCTACTATCGTATCCCTTAGACTTCCCGTTTGTCTCCTTAGTCTTGCTCTCTGCAAGTTGTCTCCCCGTTGGCAGGTAGTTCTCCGAATGAGATAATCGTTGAACCTTTTGGAGTGAGGATGCGCTAACCTCTCTCCCTGGGGTACTTGGGTTACAGCCACGTTTCCCAAGAGTGCCGGATTTACACTGACTGGAGACTAGGATTCTGGCAGTTTAGCCTTAGTCATAGGACACAGGTCTTGGCGGTCTAGCGATCACTGTGGCTATCCCACTCTCCGCCTTTCCCACCATGCTGTTTCCCCCTCGCCCTTTCGGGTTCAGGTAGGGTGGGCGACCTATGAGGTTTCCTGCTCCCCATGCCAGCCGACACAGTTGAACACTTTGTCGGCTGGCGATAGAACTAGCCGGTTAACCGGCGCACCCTCATCTCCGGATCACGGCCCAAATTCCCCACAAGCGTGATCTGCTGATACATCGCTCCCTCCCTTGTCTGTCTCCCAACGAATATGCCATTCGGGTCTAGAACTGCTGTCTGAAGTCACACAATGGACAACTCTGCCACGCTGCAACTGTGCCGCCCAAAACGAGCAAGACCTACCCCTTAGAACGGTATATCCTCTTCTCCGCCGGGTCCCTGATCCAAACCAGACCCGTCCCCCGCCTGTCCAGACTGGCCGCCGTACTGTCCCCCGCCCACACCCATGGCTTCTCGTTCGGCTCGCGAGTTGAGAAACTGCACGTTTCGTGCCCGCACCTGCAGAGAAGCACGCGAATTCCCTTCCTGGTCGGTGAACACGTATGGTTCTTCCATTTCGCCGACAACGAGTACTCTTTGTCCTTTGGTCAGATACTGGTTGCATGCCTCGGCCTGCCTATCCCATACTGACACCCTGAACCATACAGTCTTTTCTTGACGCTGGCCGTCCTGACCTGTCCAGGATCGACTGGTGGCGACACTAAAGTTGGTGAAAGCCACGCCGCTTGCCGAGTACCTCAATTCCGGATCGCGGCCCAAATTCCCAATCAAAGTGATCTGCTGATACATTTAACGCTTTTCCTTCCCTCGATCTGTGATGAATGTCTCAAAATAGAGCGAATCCCGTCAATCTGTCCAAGACGCAACCATCCCTGGCCGCGTCGAACCCCCGTCTACCCGGTAAATGTCACGCCAATATGCAATTCTAAAACGGTATCCCCTCTCCGCCGTTCAATTCCGGACTGGGGGCATGCTGCCCATTCTCGTACGCAGCCTGCCCCTCCGACATGACGTTTCCTTGCTCCCGCGAACTGAGAAATTGCACGTTCCGCGCCCGAACCTTCAAGATGGCCCGAGCATTGCCTTCGTCGTCTGTCCAAATGTAAGGCTCTTCCAGCTCGCCGACAACCATCACGCGCCGGCCTTTCGCGAGATACTGGTTGCACGTCTCGGCTAGGCGTTCCCATGCAGACACCCGAAACCAGACCGTCTTCTGCTGCCGCTGCCCGTCCTGGCCTGTCCACGACCGTGAAGTGGCAACACTGAAATTCGTTACCGGATCCCCGCTCGGCAAGTGCCGCATCTCAGGATCATTGCCCAGATTCCCAACCAAAGTGATCTGCTGATACATTGTACAGTTCCCTCATTTCATCTGCAATTGGATCGATTCATCGCGTCTGTGGCCCGTAAGGGCTCTCCCAATCTGATATACCCATATTGTACATATGTTCTAGTAATCTGTCAACACCCAGTTTCGGTCAGTTTTGCGCCTCGACAGCAATCACCCCGCCGTCTCTGACCACCGCAAGAAACTAGACCTAATCGCCACTTCGTGGAATAATGTCGGCATATCCAATTGCTTTTACAATTACTGACCAGATAGCGCACGTCACAACACAACGCACCCAGCGACGCCAACTAGGGACGGCACCCGTGAAGCTGCAATCCATCCGCAACCACCTGCGCCAGCAGAACCTGACCGGCTGGCTCCTCTACGACTTTCGCGGCCAGAACCCCATCGCCGCCTCCGTCGCCGAGCTCGAATCCACCGGAACCCGCCGCTGGTTGCTCTGGATCCCTGCCGAGGGCGAGCCCCAATGGCTCGTCCACGCAATCGAACAGTCCACCTTCAGCTCAGTACCCCCCGAAATGGCCGGCCCGCTCCACCTCTACGTCGGCTGGCAGGAGATGGAGAGTAAACTGCGCACCATCCTGCCGCAGGATCCTTCCAGTCGCATCGCTATGGAATACAGCCCCCGCGGCGCCATCCCTTACGTCAGTAACGTCGACGCCGGCACCCTCGAAATGGTGCGCACCGCAACCAACGCAACCATTGTCAGCAGCGCCGACCTCGTTCAAATCGTACAAGCCGTGCTCTCCTCCAGGCAGATGGAAAGCCACCGCCGCGCCGCCGCTCACGTGCTCGCCGCCAAAGACGCGGCCTTCGCATTCGTGGCCCAGGCCCTGGCCCGGCAGCAAAAGATCACCGAGTACAACGTCCAGCAGCTCATCGTCGACCAGTTCCGCGCCGCCAATCTCGATTGGGACCACGATCCCATCGTCGCCGTCAACGGCAACGCCGCCCTCCCCCACTACGCACCCTGCGCCCAGCAACACAGCTCGATTCTAGCCGGTGTTGTGCTCTTGATCGACCTCTGGGGCAAGGAGAAAAACATTCC
>VYDA01000226.1:0-4416 GCA_009843665.1 Caldilineaceae bacterium SB0675_bin_29
CAGTACATCCTGCAAGACAACTACAAGAATTTCACCAAACTACCCCATCCCTCCTTTCTTCTGCTGTATCCTCTGGCCGGAAAAGGTCTCATCAGCAATGATGGCGAGTCCTGGCTACGACAACGCCGGTTAGCCCAGCCGGCCTTCCACCGGGGACAGATTCAGGAGATGGCCCAGATAATGACGGCGGCGGCGGAGCGACGATTCTCTCGATGGGACCAGGCCGCTCGCGCCAGGAAAATTGTCGCCTTCGACCGCGAAATGATGGAAATGACTCTGGAAATCGTGGGCAGGACGCTGTTCAGCGTAGACCTTACCGGAGAGGCCCGCGAGGTGGGTGACACATTCGGCAGGCTGAATGAGGTCTTTCTCAAGCTGGCGGTCTCACCGATTTCATTGTGTACGATGCGTGTACCCTTCTGGCCCAGCACGCGCAGATTCACACGAGATATAGGTGAATTTGATCGGTTGATATACTCAATGATCAGCCAGAGGCGCGCATCCGGCACGCCGGGAAACGATCTCATGGGAATGTTATTGTCCGCGCGCGACGAGGATACGGGCGAAGGCATGGACGAGAAGCAACTGCGCGATGAGGTTATCACTCTACTGCTTGCAGGACATGAGACTACGACGCTTCTGCTCACTTGGTTCTTCTACTGCCTAGGTAGATACCCTGAGATCGAGGCTCAGGTGCAGGATGAAGTGGACCGGGCCTTGAACGGTCGGCTGCCGACGTTTGAAGACCTCCCCAAATTAGTCTATACGCGCCAAGTAATTGATGAAACAATGCGATTGTATCCACCCGCTTATGCCCTGGCGCGATGGGGAAACAAGGCCGACATCATCGGCGGCTATACCACTTCTGCGAACGCGGTCATCGCTCTGTGCCCCTTCATAACCCACAGATTGCCGGAACACTGGAGCAACCCATTGGAGTTCGATCCGGAAAGGTTCAATGCGGCGAACAAATCAAATCGTCACCGATTTGCCTACATTCCCTTTGGTGCTGGACCACGACAGTGTATTGGCGAAGGCTTTGCGCTTACGGAAAGCACTCTAGTGGCAGCGGCGATTGCCCAACGCTTCCGCCTTCGAATACCGGATGGCTATGTCGCGCAGTTGGACCCGCAGATTACTCTGCATCCGAAGGGCGGGATGCCGTTACAGTTCGAGCTTCGATGATCATACGCTTTCAACGGCTGGTTGAGTCAACCATGGCATTGGGGAGGGATGGAGAAAAAAAGTATACGCTGGCTTGGCTGAGCAAGTTTCCTTTGTGAGTTTAATGCTAGGCTTATAAGAGAGTACTGCTGAGTATGATGGGGTTTTGCGGGTGTTAGTGGGCGGATCAGCCAGACTTTTGCAGGTCCCAGTCAGTCTATGAGAGACAAACAAGGGCACGAAGGACTCACTTTCTGATCCTTGGTGCCCTTTACAGTTGTAGCTGAGTTCCAAGTAGAGTCCAGGACCCTCTAGATGGCCTCGCAGCGGATGAGGCGGGCCGTTTCATTGCGGTCGTTGCGGAGGGTCTGGGCCTCGCCTGCAGGGATGAATGCGCCTTCGTGACGTGATGCGCGTAGGGTATCTCCGCCGGCTGTGATCGATACCTCGCCACCCCAGACAAACCAGACGGCTTCCTTGTTAGCGGACGCAGCCTCCAAGAGTCCTCCCTGGCCCAGCTCGTAATAGTCCAGCCGCATCTCCGGCGTCCCCGTGGCGGGCGAGGCCGGGGCCCACGATGCCGTCGTTCCTTCTTCCGAAGCGTCTCCTGAGGCCAGTTTGTCGATGCGTACGGTTGTACGGTGGTTTTCAGGCGGGCGCGGGGTGGTGCCTGTTTTGGAGGGGTCGCGTTCTCCGCGGTAGAGGGCCTGGTCGGGGGGCGCCTGGAAGCTGATCAGGGTGGCCTCGGCGCCGCTGGTGTTGACGGTGCCGTGTACTTCGGGGGAAGGTACGTAGGCGAACTGGCCGGCCGTGATCGGTGTGAAGACATCGCCTTGCCGTACAGAGACGCCTCCTTCGAGCACTATGAAGATGTCGGCGGACTCTTCGTGGAAGTGCTGCGGGAACTCCTCGTCAGCCTGGAAAACGGAATAGTTGAGGGTAATGTCCTGCGCGCCGGTGGAGGGCCCGACCAGGTTGCGGGAATCGCCTTTGCCCATTTGGAAGGCAGCGGCCTTGCTGGCGGAGAGAAGGGTTGCCATGTACAGGGCTCCTGCTGGAAATGTGTTTGTTGCGGACCGGCCGCAGAGATAAGTGGGCGCTAGTCGTGTTGCGGCGGGCCAGCACAAGAACGCCAAGAAACTTTTTGGCTCTAGGTATCGCCCCTATTTCAATCGACAGTTTTCTTCACACTTCGCCTAGACGCTGTAATGCGAGCCGTCGCTCAGATTGTTGGCGGCACGCACAGGGCGGAAAAGGGTCCGGCGCAGGGGCGGCATCGTGGCCACGAGGTCGGGATTGGGATCCCAGTCGTGCCACTTGCTGTCGGGGGTATTGTAGCAACTGAAAATGGCCACGCGCGGGGTCTCGCGGTTGGTCCAGGGGCGAGCGCTATGGGTCAGCGATTCGGTGAAGAAGAGAACAGAGCCGGCTGGACAGGTGTAATCGTCCCAGATGGGTGAGTGTTGTTCATGGATTGAGTCGGGTGCGGGATAGGCGGACTTGTGGCTACCGGTCACAACGAGGGTGCCGTCGCCTTCGCGGACGGGATTCAGTTCCCAGACGACGCGAGTCAGGCCGGCGTGCGACTTGCCGGGAACGCTGTGATAGAAGTGTGTGTCGCCGGGGAAGCGGAAGAAACCGCTGCCGTTATGGGGCCCAAACTTGCCTTCACCGGCTTCGCGGTAGAAAAGGCTACAGGACTCCATGCGGAAACCGTAACAGTTCCGGCGCGAAAGAGGCGGGAAGGCGACGAATTCGTTCATGAAGCCGACGACAACGGGGTGGTCGGAGAGCTTTGTCAGCGGCCCTCCCAGAGGGGAGCGCTCGTGCTCGGGGATCGATTCGGGGTCGTGCTGAAGCTGCAGGCCAAAGTCGCGCATTTCCCTGGCTTCCTCTGCGGACAAGACGCCGGGGACGAGGAGCCAGCCATTCTTGTCAAAGCAGTACTTCTGTTCCGGGGTGAGGTCGACGACGGGCAGGCCGTCTGCGTTGACCGTGGGATACTCCTGTGCGCTCAAGTCGAGCTGTTGCCCGAGGCTGTGAGCAAAGACGTAGGGTGTATTGTCGCCAAGCTGTTGATCGGGCATCGGAACTCAAGTCCTTTCGGTGGTCCATGCGGCCAGTGCCTTCGTCGTAGGGTTGGCCATGTTTTGCGATTGTATACAACTGGAATCATACACCAGGAGCAGAGTAATCTAAAGCGCAGGAATCCGATTCGAGAGTAGGTGGGCTCCGGAGCGAAATATCTGGAGTTATGGTTCCTATGCAAAGGAAGGAGGGGCAGGATTGCCAAATTGGCAAGGGCAAATTGCGTAGAGCCCTAGTTAGAATTCCAACTGAGAGGACCAACACAGCCTGACCATGGCGGCGGGCAGTCTATCCGGAAAATTCAAACCGTTTGCCACTCCTTCAACGTGCATGGTACACTCCTTCTCGATTGCAGGTCCCCGGGACGGTCATGTTCGCAGTCCGTTCGTGTTTGACGCTCTGTACGTCAACAGAAAGCAGATCTCAAGTAAATCCCTTATTGGTAACGCCTTCCACTCTAAGAGGAGAAATCGTGATGACGAAGACAACGCGTAGAGACTTCCTGCAGAAGGCCAGTGTTGTCACTGCGGGCGGGTTGCTTGCAGCTTGTGCTGCCCCTGCGGCACCGGCGGCAGTGGGTGACGGCGAGATGGCGCCGTCTGAAGAGATGTTGGAGCTGCGGGTCGGCGCGATTGCCGGCATCGTTACCGAGGGCTTGCAGGCGCTGGCAGACCTGTACATGGAGGAGAACACCAACATTTCGGTGTCGATTGATGTGCTGGCCGACGAGCAGTATCAGCAGGCATTCCTGCTCTTTTCCAGCGAAGATACGCCAGACGTGTCATGGTATCAATGCGTGCCGGCGAACCGCTACAATGACATGGTCACCAGCCAGATCCTGGTCCCGTTTGATGACCTGTATGAGCAGGAGGGCTGGTATGACGCGTATCCGGAAGGGATCGTCGATTTTCAACGTCAGCCTGACGGCCACTTTTATTCGGCGACAATCGCTGTGGTGTGGACGCCCTACACCTATTACAACAAGGAGATCTTCGACGAGATCGGCGCGTCTCCGCCGGAAACCTGGGATGAACTGTATGAGATGTCGGCAGAGTTCCGGGCGGCCGGATACCAGCCGCTGGCGGTCGACTACAACATGGGGATTCAGAGCCACTTCAATGACGGCATGCAGCTGCGGTCGTGGAGCCGGGACCAGTACAACTG
>VYDA01000226.1:4426-6337 GCA_009843665.1 Caldilineaceae bacterium SB0675_bin_29
CGGCCGGCGGATTGCAACGAGTTCAGTTGGACGGACCCTGACTCGGTGCGGATCTACGAGTACATTCAGGCGATGGTCGACAACGGGGTCTTTGTCGACGGTGTGACGGGACTGACGGACTATCAAAACGGCAGGTCGCTGTTCACGACAGGCAAGACGGCAATGTGGCAGACCGGCTCGTGGGACGGCGGCGGGTCAGGGCTCGTGCGTGACGTCGAGTTCGATTTGGGGTATTTCTACTATCCTGAGATCCGGCCGGAACGGACCGGGAAGGTTGGGGCCTGGGTTCCCGACGGGCTGATCGTACCGAAGTCGGGCAGCAACATTGAAGCGTCGCTGGAGTTCGTGGCCTGGGCGTACCGTCTGCCGCAGGCTTCGCTGTATGCGCAGACGGCCGGGATCCCCCATGGCCGCGCGGACATACCTGCTGAAGTGTATGCTGAGATCCTGAGCGAGATGCAGCTGGCTTTCCTGGAGGACAACAATAAGTACGGGACACCGGCGTTGTTCGAAGCGTCGAGCAGCCAGCCGTACCAGCAGGCCACGATCAAGTCTGTCGACCAAATGATGGCGGGCGGGCTGACTCCTGAAGAGGCTGCGGCCTGGATGCAGGAAAAGACTGTGGAGATCCAGGCCGACCAGAGCTAGACGGCGAGGAATCCGGAAGACTGGATTGAAATGTAAGGTCAACTAGTGCAGGGAGGTTCGAAAGGGCCTCCCTGTTTTGGTATGGAGGTGCAGAGTTGGCAACGGTGACTTCAAGGCAAGCGGTCGAGACAGCAGGCGCCGGCAGACTCATGCGGAGTTTCAGGAAGGCTTTGCCATGGTATCTGTTCATTGCGCCGGCTTCGCTGATGCTGCTGACGCTGATGGCCTATCCGCTGTTTGACACGCTGCGGCTATCGCTATTCAAGTGGGGCGGCCTGGGCCCGCAGTCATTTGTTGGGTTGAAGAATTTCTCCAAGCTCTTTGGCGACGAGATTTTCTGGCGTGCACTCGGCAACAGCTTTATTTTCGCCATTGTCGTGCCCTTCTTCACGGTGTCGATCGGTCTGTTCCTAGGCGTGGCTATCAGCCGCCGGTTAAGGGGGTGGCAGGTCTATCGCATTGCATTCTTCATTCCCGTGATGATGTCGGGCGTGGTGGTGGCGACGCTGTGGGCGAATATGTTTGAGTTCAACCACGGGCTTTTCAACACCGTACTGCGCGGGATCGGGCTCGACGGACTGGCTCAGAACTGGCTGGGCGACCGCAACGTTGCGCTGATAAGCGTCATGCTTGTACCGATCTGGCAGTCGGTGGGCTTTCCAATGATCGTACTGCTGGCGGCGATAGAGGGGATACCGCAGGACATGCACGATGCGGCAACAATGGACGGCGTGAATGAGTGGCAGCGCATCTGGGGCCTGATCGTGCCGCTGATCAAGCCGGTGCTGGCGTCGATAACGATGCTATCGATCATCGGGGCGATGAAGGTATTCGACATTGTGCTGGTGATGACGAAGGGTGGACCGGCATTCAGCACGCAGGTGCTGGGGTATTACCTTTTTGAGACGGCGTTCCGTTCCGGTTATTTCGGTTACGGGTCGGCGATTGCGGTGGTTATGTTTGTGGTCGTGTTTGCTATTGCTTACGCGTATGTGCGCGGCGTGCGGATAGAGAGCGTGGAGTACTAGAGGCAGTTGACGAGCCACGAGGGCACCCACAAGGGGTGCCCCTACGGTGGACGGCGGGAAGGCGGGGTCTGCGAGTCGTGGCGCGTACGAGGGCACCCACAAGGGGTGCCCCTACGGGGGGATGGCTGGGTGGAAGGAATTGTCAACGCCCCAGGGCCCTTGGCAGCAGTGGACCTGGACATTTTCGAAGGCAGTCCAGGCTTGGCGAGTCAGCTTGAAAGGAACGGAATAGATG
>VYDA01000429.1 GCA_009843665.1 Caldilineaceae bacterium SB0675_bin_29
TCTCCTACTTATGGTCTAACTCCCTTCTGCCTCTCAAAAAATCTGGGATGCACCCAGTGAATCCACTTCATTTTTTCCCTCCTTGTTGGTTGGTATAATTCGTTGTCAAATGGAGTAACATGACCGACCCAGAACGCGGTCAGTCCTGTGTCCTCTCAAATTCCGCGTGCATCAGCCACCTCACCCAGCCGGGAACAATTTCCCTGTATCGCAGTTCGTATAACGTATGTAGCTCGATTTCGATAATCTGTGCTTCCGAGTCGTAAAGAGCTTGCGCCTGCTCTTGCAACGTTCGCGAATGCCGCCAATCGTCAGGGTGTAGCCCGTCTAACTTTTCCTGCAGGGCAATCTCACTACGCGCCTTCAGCGCGTTCAATTCCGCTTCATACAACGTTTCCATTTGGCCCTTCAATACCGATTCCGCCGCCAAAGCTTGGCGCGCTTCCTCTCGCGCCCACACAACCCCACCAAGAATCAAACCGCAAATCAGGAAAATCGCCAGATAGCGCATATACGGATAAGGCTTTACTGGCCGATAACAGTAGGGACATATCGCGTCATTCGGGGGAAAGAAATTGTCGCAGTGTCCGCACTGCTGATAAACCGTCCTGGATCTGTTCATGATCAACTGCCATCCCTCTCGGCGCCATCAGCCGGTTCGCCGCCGTCTTTCCGCATTTTTTCCGCCTTGCCGGCGATGATGCGCTCAGCTACTGACAGGGCATGTTGCTGGCTAATCGGAAGCTATGTTCGTGTGTGCTGTGGTCTCCCGAAGGCGTCGTGCCTGCTTTGGCCCAGTCGCCTTCGGGTGCGTAGTCAATGATGACATCGGCGGTTGCCTGTCCGATGTCGGTGCGGTTGCAGAAGAAGATATAGGAGATGGCGTCAATCTCGGGCGCTTCGATTAAATATCTGAACGTGTTTAGTTCGGCGTAGAAAAGGGCGTCCTCTTCGTTGCAGCCGACGGGCATGAAGAGTCGTAGGCTGATTCGGATGGAGTAGCCTGTTGACAGATCTTCGAGTTTGAGCAGTTCAATGGCCTCGTAGAGGCATTGGGAAGCGCCGGCTTGAATCGACAGCACTGGTGCTGGTGTAGGCGTTGCCGTAGGGGTGGGTTGTGGAAGTGCTGGTGTAGGTGTAGACGTTGTCGTGGGGGTGGGTTGTGGAAGTGCCGCTGATGGCGGTGCCACTTTGCAGTCTCTGATCAGCAGGTCGTCGTCGCCGAAGAAATTGGGGTCCAACTGTGCGTAGCCATAGACGATGACGGTCTTGCCAACGGCCAGGATGCCGCCGACATTTCTGACGTTGGCGGGGAGGTGGCAGGCTAAGTCCAGCAGTCTGCCTTGTTGGAATTGGACTATGTAGCCGCCGGTGAGTTTTGCTCCGATGAAGCTGATTTTCCCCTGGATGTAAACGCGCTGATTTCGAAAGCGTCTGTTGAACTGTGATCTGTTGGTCCGGTACAGGGTTCGCACTGTCTTAAAATCCTCTGGCGCGGGCAGTGGCGTTGGCGTGAATGTCGGTGTGGGCGTCAGGGTGATGGTCGGCGTTTGCGTGGGCGTGGGCGTCCCTGTGGATACAGGAGTCCCGGTGGGCGCGGGCGTGTGTGTCGTTGTGACGGTGACGATGTTGAGCCGGTTTTCGATCTCGATGAGCCTGGCTTCGAGGTTGTCCTGCCGCTGGACCAGCTTGGCCAGCGTCTCGGCCAAATTTTCCAGCGGGTTCTCTCCCTGCGCCATGAGCATGGATGGCAGCAGGGCGAAGAGTGCGATGGTGATGGCGATGCGGATGATGCGTTTCATTGGAGGCGTCTCCTGATCTGAACCCGGGCGCGTGCGCCGACGGATGCGGTCAAAATTAGGATGCCGGCAATGTGGTTGGTTGTACGGTAGAATCGGGGCGGCTCACGGGATCGGGATCCCTGTGGCTCTGGCGGGTCGGCGTTTCAGCGCCGGCTCGTCGTTTTTTGCGGGTGGTGTGAGGGTAGCATAGCGCTGGCCTGGTGTCTACCGCGCTCGCGGGGCTGATGTGGGCCTGGATACGGCTGGCGGTCGAGGCGGCGCGCGCGGTGCGGTGGGCCCAGAGCCTGCAGATCTACGCGCGCGGATCAGAACCACGACGGTCAACGGCAACGGCGCACTGCCACGTCAACGGCAACGTCAACCCCTCTCAAAATCCCGCGCGCTGTGGACGGCCGGCAGTTCAGGGTGGCGCCTGCCCGGCCAGCCGTGGATCTCGGCCAGCCAGGACTGGGTGACGAGGGCGATGCGGGTCGGCATCTTTTCGGCGTCGAAGCCCTGCCACATGCAGGTGCACTCGCCCGGCCGGCCGCAGCCGGCGTTTCTAAGTTTCGTTGACATTTGATGAACTCTGACACATTGGCGACAATAGTAGGATGTCTACTACTAGAGTTTCCGACCAACATTGGCAAAAACTTTACGCGTTTCTGCAAGGACACCCTCGTGCCTACGCAGGGCATGAGAAAGAGTGTCGCCGTTACCTTGAGGCAGTTCACTGGATTCAGCGCACTGGCGCCCAGTGGCGTGAACTGCCAGACCGCTATGGCAAGTGGAATAGCGTCTTCAAGCGCTACGCACGCTGGGAAGAGAACGGAGTTTGGGCCGACATGTTCAAACAGTTCGCCCAGGACCCAGACATGGCAGCAGTGATGCCCGATAGTACAGCTGTACCTGCCCATATGTGCGCAGCGGCCGGGTCAAAAAAGGGGCCCGCAGCAAGAACAGTGCCTGGGTCGGAGCCGGGTCGGATTCAGCAGCAAGATCCATCTCCTCGTCGATGCCCTTGGCTTTCCCCTCAAGTTCATCTTGACCGGGGGTGAACGCCATGACATGACCCAAGCTGAAGCGTTGCTCGCCCCTTTCGATTCTGATGCCGTTATTGCCGGCAAAGGCTACGAATCTGACCCTTAGCCAGACCGGCTCGTAGCCCAACAGGTAGAGCCGGTCATCACTTCCCTCCGCTATCGCAAACAACCACGCGACTATGACCGCATCCGCTTCCGCGAACGCAACATCGTCGAACGTTTCATCACTTTCCTGCATTTCGCCTCTCCACTGACCTGGCTCAAACAAAATGTCAACGAGCCCTATCTCCCTCGCAATCCGCGCATTTCCGCCTCCAGTTCACGAATCCTTCCGGTATTCTCATAGTGCCTTCCTCTGCCGATATAGTTCGCCACAAAGTTAGCCATAATCGCGAGCAGCAACGTGCCCACAATATAGACTTCGAAGAGGCCGATCTGGCGTGACTCGTCAGCGAGACGCAGGGCCAGCCCGTCGTCCTCGATTTCGCCCTCTTCGACAAACTCTTCAATAAGCTGGACGGCCCTTGCCGTCGCCACTTCGTCTCTTTTCGCCACAGCCACCAGCTGGAAAAGTGAGAACAACATCGCCACAATCGTAATCAGGTTGAACACTACCGGTTGGAAAATTTTGCCCCTCACTCTACGACCTCCTTGACTGCTCAGCCGACGATCGCATTTCCTGCAGATCGGCCTCCAGCTGGCGAATCCTGGCCTGGTTCACGCGCTGCCTTCCGCGGCCAAGAGAGTTGGCGATGACATTGGCCAGGATGGCAATGCCCATTGTGACTATCATGCTGTTGCCAAACCACCTGCGCCGCATAAGATCGTCCGCCAGAAGCTCGATCAAGGTTTCTTCCACCGCGTCGCTCTCTTGCGCAAGCTCGACAAGAAGCTGAATGGCTTCAGTCGTTGCCGGCATCGTGTACAGTGGAAACACCAGCACCGACTGCGCCAGCGCAATCAGCAAGGCCGCGATTGTAATCACGTTGAAGATTACTGGTCGGATAGGCTCATTCATCGCTTCACATCCTCCTCCTCATGATGCGCACGCCAGGCGGGACCGCTCTTGTTCAGGCGATTCGCGGCGGTCGGGCTTCTCCTGTCATCGTTCGTCGTCCGGCCTTTCTGGCGAGGGCAGTCTGACACAGTTGCCCCCCGACTGCCTCCATTTGCGTTTGGCTGCGGTCACGGGACCGCCGGATTACTGGGGGTGCATCCCGTTCTGCAGTCTCCCTGCAGCCCGCCCATTCATCCCGCGCAGAATTACTCGTCCGACAAACAACAACCGATCGCCTGCCATCCTGAAAATCCCTATCAATCCTGAAAATCCTGATTCAGACAACGACTGAGCTTGGCCCCAAAAACTGGACCACAAGCTAAGGTGTACAATGGAGAAATTCACCGGCCTTGGGAGGGGCAGAACGCTGGTCAAACACTTCCGTCTGAACAGGTATGTGGTTCCCATTCTATTATTTCTTTCTCCAATGTGACTAAAGCATACAATCCCCGAAATCTACGTACACTTTATACGCGTCTGGAGTGGGGCTGGCACTCTTCAATACATTCCTAAGTGTATTCCTACATGGCTTCTCAGTCTCTTCGATGCCTTTCTTCTCCCCGATCATCCTGTTCAATCTTCGAACTTCGACCGCGATTTACCGTCTTACGCCAAACTCCGGGGCGCCTTCTCCTTCCGTTCGATCAAGAATATCGGTGACTCTCTGACTCTCAAGCCACGTCTTCGCGCGCAATTCATCAGGACTGGGTATTCCACTCATTATTTAGTTCACCTCCCAGGTCCGTCATTCTGGCCGACGCCTCTTTCCCCTCGCTGTACCGACCGGTCGTTGCTGCCCGGCATTCCTCGTTCCAGCAGGAACTGACAGACGGGCCAGGCCTGACGGCGGCAGTCGAGTCGTCGCGCGCGTGGGGATCAAGGCCAGGCCGGTAAACGGCAACGACGAACGGCAACGTAAACCCCTCGCGAACCCGCGCGCCCGCCCGATGGACACACGCACAAACGTACAACGATGGTCAGACCGCCAATTCCGGGTCATACATGCGGCGGTATTCGGAGATGGCGTAACGGTCGGTCATCCCGGCAATGTGATCGCAGACGACGCGGTGGAGATCTCGACCGGTTTCGGTAATAATTCTCAGCGTCTGCGGCGGCAGCAGCGCCGGCTCGTCGATAAATGACGAAAAGAGCGATCGGACGATTAAATCGGCCTTGGCCTGCATCCGCATCACGCGATGGTGCCTGTACAGGTAATCATACAGAAAACTCCTCAACTCGCGGTTCTCTTCCTCCACCTCTGCCGAATAGCCGGCCATATTGTCCGCCTGCGCGCGCAGATCGGCCAGGTCCTGCACGCCCGAGGCCTCGATGTTTGCCTCGGTCGCCCGGATCACGTCGCTGATCTCGGTGTCCACCAACCGGCGAATGAACCGGTTGAGTTCCAGCGGCTCCGTCAAATCGACAGACGCCTCCGTCTCGCCCAGTGAGTCGAGCACGCGCCGGCTGATTCCGAGCTCCAGAAACGCCTTCGGGGGCAGCATGCCGGCCCGCAGACCGTCATCGGCATCACTCGTGGTGTAGGCGATTTCGTCGGCCAGATTGCTCAACTGGCACTCAAGCGTGCCCCGCTCATCCGGGTTGTACTCCCTGGCGTCGGCGACGTCATGTTCGGTGTCGTGCTTGACAACCCCTTCACGCACCTCATACGTCAGGTTGAACCCCGGAAAATCGGCATAGCGCCTCTCCAGCTTGGTGATGATTCGGTAGGTCTGTTTCTGGTGGTCGTAGCCGCCGTGGTCCCGCATCAGCTCATCCAGGGTCCATTCGCCCCGGTGACCGAACGGAGAATGGCCCAGGTCGTGAGACAGACAGATCGCCTCGGTCAGGTCTTCGTTGCAGGACAGCGCCCGGGCCAGCGTGCGCCCGAGCTGCGCCACCTCGATCGTGTGGGTGAGCCGGTTGCGGTAGTTGTCCCCCTCGTTGTAGACGAAGACCTGCGTCTTGTACTGCAAACGGCGAAAAGCGGTCGTGTGGACGATCCGGTCGCGGTCCCGCTGGTAGATGGTGCGATACGGGTGTTCGGCGGCCGCATAGACCCGGCCGCGGCTTTCGCTGCTTTGCATGGCATACGCGGCCAGATCCCGGCTTTCCCGCTGCTCCAATGTCTCTCGCGTCAAGGGCATTTCAATCCTCCGCTGGATGGAAAGAGGCGCTTGCAGGGCCGCAGTCCAGCCGCAATCGCCTCCGGATACAGAAGTAATCGCCAGCCCGCATTGTACCCGGCCTGCACATATGTTCCAAAGCCGGCTGCAGTTCGTCAAGAATCTGTTCACCACAGCCTCAATGGTTATAATACTGTTCATAGCGCCCCTACGCGTCCCTACGCGGAAGGAAAAAGGTGTTCTCCGTGGCCCTTCGTGGAAAAGGTGTTCTCAGCAACCCTTCGAGGATACAAAAAAGGAGTTACCCAAATGACCATCGAACAACAAC
>VYDA01000417.1 GCA_009843665.1 Caldilineaceae bacterium SB0675_bin_29
CGGTTGCGACGTTCTCTACAGCGGCACAGTGGCTGCGGCGCTGGAGTCTCTGGTTATGGGTGTGCCGTCGCTTGCATTTAGTTCTGGACCCGTAGACGGATTCGAGATCGCCGACAGCGATGCCTGGCAGAACGCCGCCTGCTATGCCCGCACGCTGGCGGCCGCCGCGCTTGACCGGCCGCTTCCTCCGCAGACGATGCTCAATGTCAACGTGCCGCGGCGTCCGGCCGCCCAGATTCAGGGTTTGCGCTATACCTTCCTGGGCAGGCGCATCTACGGGGATGTGCTTGTCGCCCGCGACGATCCGTGGGGCAAGCCCTACTACTGGTTCGGGGGCGAAGTCCCAACCGGAATTGCCGACGCCGGCAGTGACTTTGGCGCGATCGAAAGCGGATATGTCAGCATCTCACCGCTGGGCATCGATCTGACCAGGCATGAAGTCCTGGCCGACCTGAGCGCAGGCGACTGGCCACTTCCAATTTGAGTGTGGTCCGGACCCCGCAGAGGCGGCCATCTGGCAGCTTTCGGCGAAGGCTTAAGGCTAGGGGGTGTCGCCGGGGCGCGGCGTAGCGAGACTCTTTCGGGCTCCGGCAGAGACAGGCGAACTCATGCCGCATTCAGGCAGGAAGGGCCGGTAACATTTCGGCTGTAGTCTAGTTTTGGCGCGTCGTTAGCCGGCGCGGCGCAGGGGTTATCAATTTGTCACGTATGGTGTACACACCGCCTTCAGATGGGTCTCGGTGGCTGGGACTGGCGGTGCTTTGCTGGCTGCTCCTGACCGATGCAATTCTGCTGGCTTGGGTTTCGCTGAAGCCGGTGGGCTGGCTGAGCTTCCTCCTTCTTCTGGTTTTTCTTCTCACTTTGCCTGCCATCGTCCATCTGGCGACACGTACCTGGGGCGCGTTCAACCTGGAGTACTGGCTTGACCGCAACGCTCTGCGAGTTCGCTGGGCCGGCACGCGCCAGGTCATCCCGCTCCACAGCATACGCCGCATCGTCGAAGGCGTTGACGAAATGTCCTCCCGGCCCTCACTGCTGGACTGGCCTTCTCCCTTCGTTCGCATTGTAGAAGGCGGGCAGGGGAAAAGACTCGTGCGCCTGGCCAGTGTCCCCCTCGACCAGTGTCTGCTCATAGAGACCGACGGCGGAATCTTTGCGATCTCCCCTGATGACCCGGTCGATTTTCTGGAGGAGCTGCAGGCTCTCAATCGTCTTGGCCTGTCACGCACGTTACCTCTGGAGCGCGAGCAGCCTACCAACTACTACGCTTTGGCGACCGAGTCGGGCGCCGGCCGCTGGCTGCTCCTGGCCGGACTCATCGGCTGCCTCGCCCTCTTTGGCTATCTCATGATCCTCTTTCCGGATTTGCCGGAAGCGCTCGTGTTTCATTACAATCGGCAAGGTGTGCCGGACAGCGTCCGACCCAAGAACGCCCTCTTTTTGCTTCCTGTCATCGGCCTCCTGACATATTTGACCAATACGCTGGCCGGCCTGTGGATGAGGCTGCAAGGTCAGCATTCGGGCGCCTACCTTTTCTGGACCGGTTCGCTTCTTGTGCAAGCCCTTTCGCTTCTGGCTCTCTTGAGCCTGACAACTTGACCGAGTAGAGGCTCTGTGCTTGGCGAAACTTCTGCAGGTGAATTGAAGACAGGGATTCCCGAATCGTGCGAAACGTCACACGAAGACTTGGCGGACCAAAGCCCAACAGTTTTCGCTGCGGCCCATTCGACCGAGGAGTATTCTGTGCCGCGTCCTTTTCTGACTATCATTATTCCCGCCTATAACGAGGCACAGCGTCTTCCTGATTCACTGACAAAGCTCGTCGATTATTTGCGGAGTCAGTCCTTTACATCTGAGATTCTGGTGGTGGAAAACCGTTCAACCGACAAGACCAGCGATGTCGTTCGCGACTTTGCAAGAAAGGTCTCCGCTTCAGATCCGTTCACACTGGAGCTACTGCACAGTGCGCCGGGGAAGGGTGCAGCTGTGAAGACGGGGATGCTCGTAGGCAAGGGAGATTACCTGTTCATCTGCGATGCCGACCTTTCCATGCCCATAGAAGAGGTCGCGAAATTCCTGCCCCCGCAGCAGGAACCGGATGGATTCGACGTCGCCATCGCCAGCCGCGAGATTGCGGGCGCGGTCCGTTACAACGAGCCCTTCTATCGCCATCTCATGGGCCGTGTGTTCAACCACGTTGTGCAGAGGCTTATCATGCCGGGGATCGAGGACACGCAATGCGGTTTCAAGATGTTTACGCGGGAGGCGGCCGCCCAGGTTTTTCCGCACCAGACTATCGACGGCTGGGGATTCGACCCCGAAATACTGTACATAAGCCGCATCCGCGGCCTGCACCTGGTCGAGGTCCCGATCAACTGGTATTATATGGCAGAGAGTCGAATCAATCCTGTCTTCGATACGATCAGTATGGTGCGCGAAGTCCTGCGAGTCCGTCTGAACGGCCTGCGCGGGATCTATGAACAGGTCCCCAAGACTACGGAGTAGCTCCTCCTCCCGTCCCAATGCAGGCCCCTCCACTTTCCGCCTGCACAAGCCTCGCCCATGAAAACCCAGACCGTACCGACCTTCTGTCAGGAATCTGAAGAGGGGCCAAGCTCCCTGGTTGCCAGCCATATCTGTACGCCGTTGGCAACGAAGTGGGCGACCAGCGGCGTGAGCAAACTCTGCTGCCAGACGAACATGAAACCGAATATCGCCCCGGCTGTCCCCGCGCCGACGATGCCCCACACCCCCTGCGGGCTGTGCAAAAGGCCGAAGACCACGCTGAAGCCAATGATCAGCCAGGCAGCCGGCAGCAGGGGAGACAGGCCGCCGATCAGCAGGCTGCGAAACAGAACCTCCTCAAACAAAACGCTCAATAGCAAAGCGAAGGGCAGCAGACCTGCCTCCCTCCGGTTCCGTGGGACCACCAGCTCCAGAATAGAGCGGTAAAACCTGGTATCGGTGTAGCGCGTGACAAACCGCCCCATGCCCACGAACAGCACAGCCAGTCCCAGGCCTGCCAGCGCCCCCGTCACTATCTGAGACCCGGCATCGGTAATTTGCCACCCCAGCGTTTCCGGCGGCAGGCCGCTGCCCCTGCCCAGCAGCAGGCATATTGTCAGTATAATACCCCTGAGAACGTTCTCAGCCGGGAGCAGCAGCAGGTTCTCCTGCGGCTGCCAATTGCGCAACAGGCGGGCAGTTGTGTACGAGCCGTAGCCGACGATCGCGGTGATGAGCAGAGTCAGTCCTGCAAACAGTGCATAGCGCCAGTCCATGACATTAGTGTAGGTTACTGTTGACGATGACTTCAAATGCAGGCACATCCAGTTCTGCCCACCGCATTTTCCCCCGCCTGTACCAGCTTCGCGTCCCACGATTCAGGGCCGCCCGGCATTGAGTTCAGGCTTCCAATGCAGCATCGCACCCGACCTGACCGGGCACTCGCAGCGGTCTCGCCATGCGCTGGAAACGCGCCCCCGGTTTTTGCGAGTTGCCGAACTATTGCTATACTTAGCGCCTGATTATTATTGATTTGGCGCGCCGCTGTTGGGCGCGCCGAAGAGGGGAATTCCTCTTCTTCGGCGGAGACAAAGGCGTCTCCGCCTTTTTCTTCGACTTAGCGTCGTATCCTGCCTTTGCAGGTCGCGGCTCACGCCCCTGCCGGCAGTCGGGAAAGGACCAATCGGATGGCTTCTACAGACGAGCTGCTGTACACGGAAGAGCACAACCTCGTCCGCAAGATGGCCTATGACTTCACCCGCAATGAGGTCATGCCAATCATTGCCGAGCACGATCGAAAGCACACTTTCCCTTTCGAACTGCTTCCCAAGATGGCCCAACTTGGCTTTCTTGGCATCTGTCTGCCTGCCCGATACGGCGGCGCCGGGATGGACTTTCTCTCTCTGGGCATCGTTTCCGAAGCGCTGGAATACGGGGATTCGTCCGTGCGCGAGACGGTCGCGGTCCATCTCGCCCTGCACGCCCTGCCGATATTTCAGTGGGGAACAGAAGAGCAGAAGGAGACCTTCCTGCCGGGCCTCGCATCCGGTGACCATATCGCCTGCTTCGGTCTGACCGAACCAGGCGCGGGGTCGGACGTTGCGTCGCTCCAGAGCCGTGCAGTTCGACAGGGGGAGGAATACGTTCTCACCGGCGAGAAAATGTGGATTACGCTGGCGGATGTTGCCGACCGGTTCCTTGTCTTCGCCAAGACGCAGCCGGGCCAGGGCGCCCGCGGCATCTCTGCTTTTATCCTGGAACGCGGCTGGCAGGGTCTTACCACCGGGACACTTGAAGGAAAAATGGGTGTCCGCGCCAGCAATACGGGCTGGATCAATATGCAGGACGTGCGCGTACCGGCCTGTCACCGGCTGGGTGAGGAAGGCGAAGGCTTCAAAATCGCCATGAGCTGCCTGGATAACGCCCGCTTCGGCGTTGCAGCCGGGTCGGTAGGCATCATCCGCGCCTGCATCGACGAGTCGGTCAAATATGCCCTGCAGCGCCGGACCTTCGGCAAACCGATCGCTGAACACCAGCTCGTCCAGCAGATGATCGCCCACATGCAGCAGGACCTCGACATTGGCGAGCTGTTGGTGTGGAAGGCCGGTACCCTCAAGAACCAGGGCGTCCGCAATTCGCGGGAGACAAGCATGGCCAAGTGGTTCTGCACCGAAGCCGCACGCCGGGCCGCCGACAACGCGGTCCAGGTCCATGGGGCCTACGGATACTCCGACGAGTACAATGTGGAACGTCACCTGCGCAACACAAAGAGCGCCGTGATCTACGAAGGTACCAGCCAGATTCACACGCTGATGCAGGCTGCCTACACGCTGGGCATGCGCGAAGACCGCCCCTTGCGCTGTCCCATGCCAGCCTACGACCCGGACACCTGGCAGTAGATCGCCCCCGGGCAACACGGCCCTGTCGACCATTATTTTCTGGCGGTTGTTTGGTCGACTGAGGGTTCATAGAAAGGAGCGCCGCGTGAACGTAGCTGTGCTAATCAAACAGACACCTGATACCGCTGAGCTGCCCAAAGTTACGGTGGCAGAGGCAGAGTCCGGCGAACTGCAGGCGACAATGGTCATCAATCCCTGGGACGAGTTTGCCGTGGAGGAGGCGATCGACCTGTCCGACAGATTCGGATGCGAAACGGTCGCCATATCCCTGGGCCGTGAAGGCGAAATCGACGCCTTGAAGCACGCACTGGCAATGGGCGTGGATAGCGCAGTGCACGTAGATGAGGCCGTTATTGACGGCGGCGACGAGTGGGCAACCGCCGGGGCCCTTGCCGCAGCCGTCAAAAAAGTAGGCGATGGGGAAGAGGTGGAGATTGTGCTGGCTGGCAAGATGAGCGTGGACGGCAACAGCGGCGTCATCTACGCCGGCGTTGCCTGCAAGTTGGGCTGGGATCTGCTGGTCAATGTAACCCGCATCGTTGATATCGTTGACGGCAAACTGATCGCGGAACAGGCCTTTGAAGGAGGACAGGAGACGGTCGAGGTTCCTCTGCCGGTTGTTATCAGCGTGGCCAAAGAGATCAACGAGCCGCGCTATCCCAGCTTTATGGGTATCCGCAAGGCCAGCCGTGCCACCATTCCCTCGTTGGGGCGTGACGATCTGGAGATCGATTCCTCCTGCACGACCCGCTGGACCGACCTGAACAAGCCGGAGCCTGAAGACGTACAGGTACGCATCTTCGAAGGCGCCAATGTCGAGGAAAAGGCCGCACAGCTGGCGGATGCTCTGATGGCTGAAAAAGTCATATAGAATGAGCGAGTTTGGGCGAGGGGAGAAGGCTGTCCTACCTACTTGAATGAGTTCTCCCGGAGAAAGGGAAAACAATGGCGATTCTCGTCTGGATTGAACAGAATGACGGACAGGCCGTGTCCAACTGTTGGGAGCTTCTGGCCAAAGCGAAGGAACTGGGCATGGAGCTCGGCGCCAAGGTCGCGGCCCTTCTGATCGGCAGTGACGTCAAGGAAGCGACGCAGCAGGCAGTTGCCTACGGAGCCGATCTCGTCTGCACCGCAAGTGCATCCAACCTGGAACACTTCCGGCTGCAGCCCTATGCCGCTATCGCCGAACAGGCGGTGGAGTATACTGACGCGGTCGCGTTCCTTGCCAACGCCTCAATTCGCGGCGGCATGCTGGCCGCGACGGTAGCCTGCCGCCGGAATGCCGGCATCGCAGCAAACGCAACGGACCTGTGGGTGGAAGACGGCAAACTGTTCGCCGCACGTACCATCTATTCGGGCAATATTCGGGCCAGGATTCAGTTTGAGAGTCCTCTGGCCGTTGCCAGCGTCCGTCCGCGCTCCTTTCC
>VYDA01000302.1:0-4181 GCA_009843665.1 Caldilineaceae bacterium SB0675_bin_29
CGGGGTCCAGGGTGGCGAATGGCAGGGCCGGCCGGCGCACGGGCAGGCCCCGGTCGCGAAGTGTGGCGAACGCCTGCGGGGACGTGACTTCGTGAACCAGGTGGGCATCGATGTAGAGCACGGCTGGCGCGCCTTCATCTTGCGCAATCACGTGCGCATCCCAAATCTTTTCGAATAGCGTCTTTCCCATTCTACCTTTCCTAGCCTCTATTGTGTTGCAATTCCTAGGGGTCGGCCTTCTTAGGGTAGGCTCGTCTCGCCCATCAGAAAACGGTCGCACTCTCGCGCCGCGCCGCGTCCTTCGTTGATTGCCCAAACGACCAGGCTCTGCCCGCGTCGCATGTCGCCGGCGGCAAACACGCCGGGAACGTTGGTGGCGAACTTGCCGTACTCGGCCTGTGCATTGGAGCGGGCATCTCTCTCGACGCCCAACTGATCCAGGACGGGATTCTCTGGGCCAAGGAAGCCCATCGCCAGCAAAACCAACTGGGCCGGCCATACCTTTTCGCTGCCGGGCACTTCGCGCATTTCGGGGCGAGCCCCGTTTACGCTTGGCAACCATTCGATCAGGACAGTGTGGAGTTCCTTCAGTCGGCCGCTTTCGTCGCCTACGAACCTCTTGGTGCTGATCTCGAAAGTGCGCGGGTCTGCGCCAAAGCGGGCTGCCGCTTCGGCGTGGCCGTAGTCCACGCGAAAAATGTTCGGCCACTCCGGCCAGGGATTGCTTGCAGCCCGTTCCGGAGGCGGCTGCGGCAAGATCTCAAACATGCTGACACTATTGCACCCGTGTCGCATCGACGTACCTAGGCAGTCGTTGCCCGTGTCACCGCCGCCAATCACTATGACGTCCTTGCCCTCAGCCGAGATAAACGGATAACTGAAGCCCTCCCCTGGAACTTCTCCATACTTGCTATCGAGCAGCTGCTTCGTGTTGCCGTGAAGGAACTCCATGGCAAAGTGGATGCCCTCCAGCTCCCTGCCCTCGATTGGCAGATCGCGGGGATGGGTGGCACCTCCACAGAGTACGATGGCATCATTTTCTTCGAGAAGACTGTCGGCCGGAATGTCTTTCCCTACTTCGCAGTTTGTTGTGAAAGTAACGCCTTCAGCGCGCATCAGGTCGACGCGCTGCTCGACGCGCTCCTTTTCCAGCTTCATGTTGGGGATGCCGTACATCAGTAGCCCGCCTATGCGGTCGGCCCGTTCATAGACGGTGACCGTATGGCCGGCAGTGTTGAGCTGGTCGGCGCAGGCAAGTCCGGCCGGCCCCGATCCCACGACGGCTACTTTCTTGCCTGTGCGCACCACGGGCGGTTGTGCTACCACCCAACCCTCTTCAAATCCCCTGTCGATGATCGCGCATTCGATGCTCTTTATCGTTACCGGCGGCTCAATAATGCCCAGAGTGCACGAGCCTTCGCACGGGGCCGGGCAGACGCGGCCGGTAAACTCAGGGAAATTGTTGGTTGCGTGCAGCCTGTCCAACGCCTCGCGCCATCGATTCTGATAGACTAGATCATTCCACTCAGGGATCAAGTTGTTGATGGGGCAGCCGCCCTCCGGCATCGTACCCGTGTGGCAAAACGGAATGCCGCAGTCCATGCAGCGGGCGCCCTGCTCCTGCAGATCCTCCGTCGACAGATGGAGATGAAATTCGTCCCAATCCTGAATTCGTTCAAGGGGCGCGCGTTCCGGAAATGGCTGCCGCTCGAATTCAAGAAAGCCGGTTGGTTTACCCATTCGAAATCTCCTGACTGCGTATTGCGTGGAAAGGGTTAACGCGCAATACCGATTCGATGTACTCTGTTAAGCACTGCTCAGTTCCCGCTCACGCGCGCCGCCAGGTCTTGGCTATTGCGCTCAAACGCGGCCATCATCGCCTCCGCCCCCTTGAGACCCATGGCCTCTACTTCGGCGAGACACTGCAGCATGCGCTTATAATCTCTCGGCAACACTCTTACAAACTTGCCTACATAGCTGTCCCAATCCGAAAGGATCTGTCCGGCCACTTCTGAGTTGGTATAGGCATAGTGGCGCTGGACCATTTCTCGAACTTCGGCGATCTCATCCGGGTCTTCGAGTTTCCCGATTTCAACCATCTCTAGATTCACGCGCTTGTCGAAGTGAACTCCGTCTACCGGCTTTTCATCAAGCACATAGGCGATACCGCCCGACATGCCCGCGGCAAAGTTCCGCCCTGTGCGTCCCAATACGACCACGCGGCCGCCTGTCATGTATTCGCAGCCGTGGTCGCCCACGCCCTCGATGACAGCATGCATGCCGGAGTTTCGGACACAGAAGCGCTCGCCCGCCATGCCGCGAATGTAAGCCTGGCCGCTGGTGGCGCCGTAGAAGGCAACGTTCCCGATGATGATGTTGTCTTCAGCCTTGAACGTCGAGCCGTAGGGCGGGTAGGCGATAATCTTGCCGCCCGAAAGGCCCTTGCCGAAATAATCATTGCCGTCGCCCTCAAGCTCCAGCGTCATGCCTTCGGGAATGAACGCCCCGAAACTCTGGCCGGCCGCACCGTGAAAATGCAACTGGATTGTGTCCTCGGGCAGCCCGTCAGGTCCGAAGCGGCGGGTAATTTCACTGCCGGTAATCGTACCGACAACCCGGTTCGTGTTGCGTATGGGAAGAGTCGCTTTGACGCGCCTTAAGGCCCCATCCTTCTCGTCCCCTCCCTGTCCCGATTGAACTCGTTGCACTACTTCCACACTGTTTTCGAGTGCCGGCATGCAGAGTTCCAGCAGTGTCGTATTGTCCAACGCCTTGTCCAGGCCATGATCCTGATCAATCTGGCAATAGCGACCCCAATCCTCCGGTATATCCGGCCGGTGCAGGATTGCAGTCAGGTCGATGCCCTGCGCCTTCCAATGTTCGATCGATTGCGGCGCCTCGAGTCGATCAGTGCGCCCGATCATTTCGTTCACTGTTCGGAAGCCGAGCTTTGCCATGTACTCCCGCAACTCCTGGGCGATAAAGTACATGAAATTGACCACATGCTGCGGGTCGCCCGTGAACATCTTTCGCAGTTCGGGGTTCTGCGTGGCGACGCCGACTGGGCAGGTGTCCAGATGGCAGACGCGCATCATAATGCAGCCCAATGCAACCAGAGGGCTGGTGGCAAACCCAAACTCCTCAGCGCCCAGCAGTGCCGCAATTGCGAGGTCTCTGCCTGTCTTGAGCTGCCCGTCCGTCTCGACGACGACGCGGCTGCGCAGATTGTTGATGAGCAGAGTCTGGTGGGTCTCGGCGACTCCCAACTCCCAGGGCAGGCCCGCATGCTTGATGCTGGTCTGCGGCGACGCTCCGGTCCCGCCGTCATGGCCGCTGATCAGGATAACGTCCGCATGTCCCTTGGCTACGCCGGCCGCAACCGTGCCCACACCAACCTCCGACACCAGCTTCACATTGATCCGTGCGTGGTGGTTGGAGTTCTTCAGGTCGTGAATCAGCTCGGCCAGGTCTTCGATCGAATAGATGTCATGGTGCGGCGGCGGCGAAATTAATCCCACACCAGGCGTCGAGTGCCGCACTTCCGCAATCCACGGGTAGACCTTCTTCCCAGGCAGCTGGCCTCCTTCGCCCGGCTTGGCCCCCTGCGCCATCTTGATCTGCAACTCCCTCGCATTGACAAGATAGTTGCTGGTCACCCCGAAGCGGGCAGATGCCACCTGCTTGATGGCGCTGTTCTTCGAATCACCGTTTGGCTCAAGGATGTATCGAGCCGGATCCTCCCCGCCTTCGCCCGTGTTGCTCCGCCCCCCGATGCGGTTCATCGCGATGGCAAGAGTCTCGTGCGCCTCTTTGCTGATTGAGCCGTAAGACATGGCCCCGGTCTTGAACCGTTTGCAGATCGACTCCACCGGTTCAACTTCTTCAATGGGGATACTTTGGGAGCCTTCAAAATCAAACTCCAGCAGGCCCCGCAGGTTGCACCACTCCTTGTTCATCTGGTCGATGTCCTTCGTGTACGCCTTGAAGGACTCGTAGTCATTGTCGCGGGTCGCCTTTTGCAGCAGGTGTACCGTACGTGGATTGAAAAGGTGCAACTCCCCATCTTTGCGCCACTGGTAGTCGCCGCCAGGGGAGAGCAACTGGCCGCCGTGGCCGTTACCGTTGGCAGCAGACACTTCCGGCTTCAACGCAACCAGACCGTGGCCGTTGGACTCAGACTG
>VYDA01000302.1:4191-4958 GCA_009843665.1 Caldilineaceae bacterium SB0675_bin_29
GGGTAGGCCCGATCGTGTCGAATCTTAATCTCATTGAAAATCTCGGAGAGACCGATGCCCTCTACGCGGCTGGACGTCCAGGTAAAGTACTTGTCTACCAATCTCTGGCTCAGCCCAAGTGCTTCGAATATCTGGGCGCCGCAGTAGCTCTGGATAGTCGAGATGCCCATCTTTGAAAGGACTTTGACGACCCCTTTCATCGCCGCCTTGACGTAATTGTAAATCGCGGTGTCGTGGTCGATATCGATGAGAAGTCGGTCCTGAATCATCTGGGCCAGTGTCTCTAGGGCCAGATAAGGGTTGACCGCCGTAGCACCAAAGCCGATGAGTAGAGAAAGGTGGTGAACCTCACGCGGTTCGCCCGATTCCACGACCAGCGCGGTGCGCGTTCGTGTCTCATTGCGGATGAGATGGTGGTGCAACCCTGACGTAGCCAGCAGTGCCGGAATTGGCGCAATGCCGGGACCAACGCCCCGGTCCGAAAGAATCAGGATATTGAACCCATCTTCGATTGCCTCGGCCGCCGCCTGAAACAGGTCTTCAAGCGCCTGTTCCAGCGCATCCCTTCCGCCGTGTACGTCGAATAGAATCGGAAGCGTCTTAGTGCGGAAGCCCTCGGCGCCGCTGCTCTCAATGTGCCGGATCTTTGCCAGCTCCTCGTTGGTGAGGATGGGCTGTCTGAGCTTGAGTTGGTGGCAGTTCTCCGGCTTGGTCTCAAGCAAGTTCAACTCGGTGCCCATCATCACCTCGGTGGCGGTGATCAGTTC
>VYDA01000302.1:4968-6327 GCA_009843665.1 Caldilineaceae bacterium SB0675_bin_29
TGCGCGAAGAGCTGCTTGAAATAGTTGTAAAGCAGCTGAGAGTGGTTGGACAGTGCCGCCGCCGGCGTGTCATTGCCCATGGCGCCCAGCGCTTCGACCCCGTCTGTAGCCATTGGCGCCATCAGAATACGCAACTGCTCAAATGTGTAGCCGAAAATCTGTTGCCGCTCGAGCATGGTACCGTGGTCAACACCCGGTACTTCCGCCTCCGGCTCGGCAATCTCGTCTAGGCTGACCAAGTGCTCGTCAAGCCACTCGCGGTAAGGATGCGCGCCGGCCATCGTCTCCTTAAGCTCCTCGTCGGAAATGATGCGGCCTTGCGAAGTATCGACCAGGAACATCCGGCCCGGTTCCAGGCGCGCCTTCTTGAGGATGCGTTCCGGCTCCATCGGCAGTACGCCCACCTCCGATGCCATCACCACCATGTCGTCTTTGGTGACGCAGTAGCGCGAGGGGCGCAGCCCGTTGCGGTCCAACACCGCACCTACAATCGTACCGTCGGTAAAGACCATGGATGCCGGCCCGTCCCACGGCTCCATCATTGTGCTGTGGTACTCGTAGAAAGCCTTCTTGGCGTCGCTCATCGTCTCATGCTGCGACCACGGCTCCGGGATCATCATCATCATCGCGTGCGGCAGCGTCCGTCCGGACAGATAGAGGAACTCGAGCGTTTCGTCGAATTTAGCCGAATCGCTGCCGTCGTCGTGAATAATAGGCAGAATCTTCTTGATGTCACTGCCAAACAACTTGCTCTCAAACTGGGACTGTCTGGCGAACATCCAGTTCTCGTTACCGCGCAAAGTGTTGATCTCACCATTGTGAATCATGTACCGATAAGGGTGAGCACGCTCCCAACTGGGGAAGGTATTGGTACTGAACCGCGAGTGAATGACGATCAACGCCGATTCCATATGCCCGTCTAACAAATCAGGGTAGAATCCCCTGACCTGCGGCGCCATCAACATGCCTTTGTAAACGACTGTGCGCGATGAGAGGCTGGCGACGTAGAATGCGTCGCCTTCGCGCAATTGGGAATACCGGATCCGGTTTTCCGCCTGCTTTCGAATCACATATAGTTTGCGTTCGAATGCAAGGTCGTCGTCTCCTGTCAATCGATTGGGGTTGCGCCCGATGAAAACCTGCCGCACGACCGGTTCGCCGAGGCGAGCCGTGTAGCCCAACTCATCATTGGCCGTCGGAACTGTGCGCCAGCCGAGAACGGTCTGTCCTTCTGAGCGGACAATCCTTTCGAAGAGTTGCTCACACAGGAAGCGGTAATCCCCTCTCGGCGGAAGAAAAATCATCCCAACCGCGTAGTCGCCGTCAGGAGGCAAGTCGATACCCTCCTCGTCAGCGCCC
>VYDA01000273.1 GCA_009843665.1 Caldilineaceae bacterium SB0675_bin_29
CCGGTAGTACGCCGAACGCGATGATCTTCGCTTCGTACAGGACCTCGTCTCGAAAGACGATCGGCGGTCGCCCTTCGTCCTCTCCCAGTCGCTGCACGACAAAACGCAGAAATCCTACGGGCCGGCCCTCTACGAGCGCGGCGAACATGTGACTGGAGCGGAAATGTCCAGCCTGCACCTCAATGTAAGGCTGCTGTTCCAATTGCTCGATAACCGTCCAGAGTTGCTTCCACAGCCGACTTTCTTCAGTCACTTCCACAATCGTCTTTTTCATTTCCCTACTTGCATCCCTGCCCATCGACTCTCCTCATATGAGATTCTCAGTCTCTGACTTCCTCGTCTCCTGGCGATCGTTCCCTCCTCGCCAGCACCAGCAGCCACTGCGCAGGCAACAGCACCGCCGAAGAGACCGTAAACGATACTGGAATGCTTGCCGCTGTCCCGATCCATCCCAGAACCGGCCCGCCCGCCGCCTGCCCCAGCGAGTTTGCCTGTCCCCAGAGAGAGATGACCGTGGCCCGCTGTGCGCTACGCGTGTTGCGCACGATCCAGGCATTCTCCAGCGGACCAAGCGTGCTGCGACAAAGGCTAATCGCCCACACCGCCAGCAAAGCCAACCAGAAACTGCGTGTCCAGGCCAAGAGGAGGAGACCGACCGGCAACAACCCATATAGCAGCGTCAGCCAGTTGATGGAACGCGCCCGTTCCTCCGTCGCACGCCCGCGCCGCGCCAACTCGTTGGCCGCGATTCCAGTCATCGTCGCGCCTACTCCGATAACTCCAAACCAGATCACCGAATCCTCAAGGCCAAAAAAAGTGGGAAAGATGAAGCCTTCCAACAGGTGCGGGGTCATCAGACGGTCGTATCCCTCGCTGTACAGCCCGGCCACAAGGCTGAGACCAACGACAATGCGTAGCGCCGGATGCCCGCGCACCGCCCGCAGCCCGGCGCGGGCAGTGGCCGCCATCTCCTTCCACGTCTCCCTTTCCTCCGGCGGCGTGGGCCGAAAGCCTCTCTCCGGCATGATGAACGCCATGCAAATGGCCAGTGCGATGTACAACACACCGCCGACCAGGATCGGCAGCTGCAGCCAGCGGCTTGCCAGCCACACACTGACGCCTGTACCCACCAACCCGGCGACCAACCCTACCTGCGCCGAACGCAAGAAGACCGGTCCGGCCGCTTCGGCGCCGATCTCGTCGGCCAGCCAAGCCTGCAAAGCGCCGCTAAGGAAAGTATAGCCGGTGCCCCACAACACCTGCGCGCCCAACACCGCCCAGAACATCGGGATCGACCCTTCCAGCAGAAAGCCGCATCCGACCAGCACCAGCCCGATGATCACCGACAGCCGCCGCGAGTAGACGTCGGCAACCGCACCCGTCGGCACTTCGAACAGTACGACCGTCACCTCCAGAACGGTACCTACCAGCACCATCTGCAAAGGATTCAAGCCCACCATCTCCACCTGGTAAACCAGGTTGATGGTGAAGACCAGTGCGTTAAAGAGCGCCCGCCCGCCGCCTATGAAAAGATAGATACGGGTCGGATCCTGTTTGACCAAGGAAATTCAAGTCCGTGTGCCCGCGGCGCCGTGACCGGGTAGCAAGTAGAGTGCCCGGTCTCCTCGAAGGGCGGCGGTCCGCCGGCGAGTTAAGGTGAAATGAAGGTGATTGGGCCAAAAAAAGAGCCGCGTGTTCGCACCGCTTCGCCAGCTGCCAGGCACCCCTGTGGCGCCCAAGACGAATCGCTTACCGCTGCTGCCTTCCGGCCCTGACGGGGTTCACGGTGCCCTGCCGCACAGGACCCAGCGACTGACGAAGCGATGCAAACACGCGAGGCGGAGAGGGAGGGATTTGAACCCTCGAGGGCTTTCACCCTACGAGCTTTCCAGGCCCGCGCACTCGGCCAGACTATGCGACCTCTCCGAACTGCAAAGGGCGGCTCGCCCTGCAATCAGACGCCAACCCTTTCCAAAAAGCCGAATCAGTATAGCCAAACGAAGTAGGACAAGCAAATATAGGGTGAAGGGGTTGCGATACAAATCAACTGCCCCTACTTCACAACCCTTCCGACCTGACGCCTAGAACTGCTCAAGGTATTCCTTCAGGACTGGCAAATTCCACTACTGCCCCTTTGCCAGCCAGCGCGCCGCGTCCTTGGCAAAGTAGGTCAATATCATGTCCGCGCCTGCCCGTTTGATGCTTGTCAGGCTCTCCAAGGCACACTTTTCCAAGTCGAGCCAGCCATTGGCCGCGGCCGCGTGCAGCATCGCGTACTCCCCGCTGACCTGATACGCGGCCGTGGGCAGGTTGAACTCCTCCCGAACCGCCGCCAGCACATCCAGATAGGGCAGCGCCGGTTTGACCATGATCATGTCCGCCCCCTCGGCCACGTCGAGCGCAACCTCCTTGAGCGCCTCGCGGCGATTGGCCGGGTCCATCTGATACTGGCTGCGGTCGCCAAAGGAGGGAGGGCTTTCCGCCGCCTCGCGGAAAGGCCCATAGAAGCTGCTTGCGTATTTGGCCGCATAGCTCAGTATCGGCACATGCTCCTGCCCGGCCTCGTCCAGTGCACCGCGGATCGACCCCACCATACCGTCCAGCATCGCCGACG
The DNA here is from genome assembly GCA_009843665.1 of Caldilineaceae bacterium SB0675_bin_29. Classification (GTDB taxonomy): domain Bacteria; phylum Chloroflexota; class Anaerolineae; order Caldilineales; family Caldilineaceae; genus Bin5. The sequence goes on from VYDA01000273.1 coordinate 2,615, forward strand.
GCGCAATGACGTCTGCACCGGCTTCGGCATGCACGACCGACGCCCTTCCCAACAGCTCCAGCGTCGGGTCGTTGAGCAGATAGCCCTCCGGCAGCGCGGTGTTGTAGCCGTCCACCATGGGCGAATTGATAATCCCGCAATGGCCGTGATCCGTATATTCGCAGAAACACATGTCGGAGATGACGATAAGCTCCGGCGCGGCCTCCTTCAGCGCACGGATCGCCTCGGGCACCACCCCGCGGGCACTGAAGTTGTCGCTTCCGCACCAGTCCTTTTCCGCCGGTATGCCGAACAGGAGTACTGCCGGAATGCCAAGCTCCAAGACCGACTCGGCCTCCCTGGCCAGTTCGTCCACCGAAAGCTGGAACTGCCCTGGCATCGAAGAGATTGCCCGGCGCTCCCCCTGTCCGTGGCGCACGAACAGCGGATAGATGAAGTCGGAAGGCGAGAGCGCTGTCTCACGCACCATCCGCCTCAGCGCCGGGCTGATCCGCATCCGCCGCGGGCGGAGTACCGGTTCCGCAACGGTCGCACGACCGTTGATGGTGGTCTGCACAGCCTGTAAACCGTTCATAGTTTTACCGCCATGTTCACTTCAAAATGGAAAGCAGGCGATTTCGCGGCCTCCACCTGCTCCCATCATTAGAGTTGACCCCAATATAGATTCGTCTCGTACGGGAATGCAAGCAGGCCGTCCTCCTTGCGCCGTTTAAATAGCGCTCGCAGGGCTTGGACGAACCACTCGTGTCGCTGGTCATACGGCAGCGGCGCATAGGAAGATGAGAGAGCTCGCCCTCGCAACTGGTCCCAAGTATAGAACTGAAGATTGGGAAAGCGGACTTGCGCCAGCGATGCACCGTTGTCGAGAAATCTGTCTATGTTCTCAGGCCTCCTGTTTTTCTCCGCTACTTTCTGGTAGTCCTGCTCCAGTTCCTCCAAGATCGACTCGTACTCCTGCGTCACTATGGAACGGGAGGCGGGCCGAGAATTCCAGACAAGAACAACCCAGCCCGGAGGGCGCAGGATCCGTTTGAACTCCTCCCGCGTACGCACCGGCTCAAACCAGTGGAATGCCTGACCGGCGGTCACCAGATCGAACGATGCTCCAGGCAGACCGCTGTTTTCCGCAGTCCCGTCGACACTGCAATAATTGCAATGGCCGCGCAGGTATCTCTCCCCCGCTGCGCGCATTGCCATATTCGGCTCCACCCCGGCCACGTCGCAACCAAGTCTGACGAACCGCTCAGCCAGGAATCCCGTTCCGGAGCCAATATCGGCCACCCGCCAATCGCTGTCGAGCCCGATCTCCCCCTGCAGAAAGGGGATGATTTCCTGGGGATAGCGGGGCCTGTACCTGAGGTAATTCTCCACGCGACCATTGAAACGCGTGCTGGATTCAGGCGTCGTCATCAGCGGCGGCTGGCAAAGTAGGACTTCAGGCTCTGCACAAGCCCCTCGATGGTGCGATTCTCGGCCACAACCTGCACGGATAACTCATGCCGTCGCGCCGCCTCCGCCGTCATCGGGCCGATACAGGCAACGGTCACGTCACAGAGCATGCCGGCATCACCGCTCTCCGCCTTGAGCCGGCTCACAAAATTGTGGACCGTCGACGCGCTCGTGAACAGGACGACATCCACATCCCCCTGCCAGAAATGGTGGGGCAGATCATCCCCGCCATGACCGACAACCGTGTCGTAGGCAGCCACTGCTCTCACTTCGGCGCCGGCACGCCGCAAAGCCTTTACCAGCACAGGGCGTGCAATCGCCGATTGCGGCAGAAACACTCTGCTCCCCCTGCCAACCTGCAGCCTGGCAGCCAGCGATTCCGCCACATATTCATCCGGCATCAGGTCTACGACAAGGTTTAACTCCTGGGCAATGGCCGTCGCGGTAGCAGAGCCGACGGCGGCCACTCTTGTATTGGAGCGAACCACTCTTTCAAGCCCAATTCCCAGTTCCCGCAACCGGTCGGCCAATATGTATACAGTATTGGTGCTGGTTACAATCAACCAGTCGAATTGTCCACGGGCCAGATCCGTCAACGCTGCATCGAAATCGGTCGAATCGGCGCAAGGCTCGATCTCGACCGTCGGATAATGCAACACCTGGGCACCCTCTGCTTCCAGCAATTGGGTCAGAATTGGCGCTTGGCGCAAGGCGCGCGTGTTGGCGATTCGAAGGCCTGTGAGCGTCTGCGTAGTCATCTTAGGCGTTCTTTCTACTCTGGATGGAAACGGAATTCTGTGGACTATCGTTAGCAGTTCTCGTCCTGCAACGCATCGAAATCAGTAAGCTGGTCAATGATCTCATTCGCGCCGCGGCGTATCACCTGTTGCGCAACATCCCGGCCCAACCGCTCTGCTTCGCCGGACGAGCCGCTCATTCGCGCTTCGACCTGGCGGCTGCCGTCAGGCGCGCTGACCCGGCCCCAGAGTCGCAGGTTTTCCTCCGACCCTACGCTCGTATAGTTACGGGAATCCGAGCCGTTTTCTTGACTCTCTCCCAATGCGCCGACCGAAGCGCGACAGCCGCCGCCGAGTTGGGCCAGAAACGCTCGCTCGGCCGTAACCGCGGCACGTGCCCAAGTGTCATCAATGCCCCCGAAAAATGCCAGCCATTCAGCCTCATACCGGCACTGCACCGCTAGCGCGCCCTGGCCCGGGGCCGGCAGCATCGTTTCAAATGGCAAAGTGACCGAAATGCGATCCGCCAGCCCTAGCCTTTTCAGCCCGGCGACGGCCAGTACGACTGCGTCATAGTCTCCCGCCGGATCGAGCGCCTTACGCAATCGCGTGTCCACATTACCGCGAATATCCACGATCCGCAGGTCCGGGCGTTGTGCCAGCAATTGTGCCGCCCGGCGCCGGCTGCCTGTACCGACCACTGCCCCTTCGCGAAGTACGGAGAGTCCGTTTCCCAGCTGCTCTCCTTCCTCTTCTGCGCCCCGCACCACGAGCGCATCCGCAACATCATCTCTGGCCGGTATTGCGCCCAGAACTATCCCATCAGGATCAAGTACTGGCAGGTCCTTCAGGCTGTGCACGGCCCCGTCAATTCCGCCTCGCCGCAGCCTCTCCTCCAATTCCAATGTGAACAATCCTTTCCCGCCTATGCTTGGCAAAGGTCTGTCCTTGAACGTATCTCCTCTGGTCTGTATGACGACCGTTTCAACTGACAAGCCAGGGTACAGCCCGCGCAGCAGGGTAGCCACGTGCTCTGTCTGCCAGAGGGCCAGGGCCGATCCACGGCTGCCTAGACGTATATGACGAGGGGTGGACATTCCTGATTGGAAACGAGCGGCTTGCCGCCGGCGCCTGCTTCGGTCGCGGTACGGTCAGTCAACTCAGCCCTAAAGTGATGAAAATGGCTGGCTGGGTATCTTCAACTCTCTCAGTCTCAAAGATGCCGTAAGCATAGCAGTTGCCTATTTGCTGGTCAAATGTAACCGCTATGAGGCCCGAATCCAGTTCCGCCAGGCACCTCAGGCGCACCCACGAGACTTCGAGGTTTTGCCCCAACATCCATGAAAACCCAGTCTTCTTTATTAAGTCATGTCCCAGAGTCTGACGAAAATTCAAAGCAAGTCTGTCTGTTGCCGCATCTGCAACATTAAAGTAAAATGTGGCAGTTTGTTCAGAATTCGGCTGGGGACCGATGACGACTTTACGCCTGCCCGGCCTCGTCGATG
>VYDA01000523.1 GCA_009843665.1 Caldilineaceae bacterium SB0675_bin_29
AGTTTGAATATACCATTGCCGATGATCCTGGCTACCCACTCTATGCCTAGGACGTCGGTCGTCACCTCAACCAGTTCGGAAAGTTTGTCAATCTGGGCAGGCGTAACGTCGTCCAGCAAAAGGCGAAAGTCTTCATTGTTTTCTGCCAGTCTCAAGACATGCTCAAAGTCCTGCAGGAAACTCCTCCACCGTCTATAGATTTCGATGGTGACTGATTGGGAGATTCCCGGCATTGAATTAGCCAATTCTTGATCGACTACAGAAACGATCTCATTGCGGATGGTTTGCTTTACTTGCTCAGACTTGAGGTCTTCCCGAATCTGAGGCAATGAACCTTCCCAAGCCTGATAAACGTCGAAAAAGATAAGGGCTCCGCCTATAACCCAGCCTGCAACTGGGACAACTGCTGAGGCGGCCCTACCCAGAATACGCGTGACGACTCTGCCAAGAAGCCCCTGGGCGACCCTTCTTGCAACCGCATTGGCAATCTGTGTGCCCACAATGACGCCTATGCCGGCAACTGACAATGACCGGTTTTCCAAATCTACAAAGTCGGTCTCTCCTTCAAAGGTTCCCAATTCAAGACTCTCTAACCAGGCCTTCGTGCTATCCTCCAAGACTTCCGACATGACATCAGAGAATTTGGCTCCGATGAATTCCTGTACACACAAGAAGGCGGAAGAGGCGGACTTCACTGTCATCAAGTGAATTTCAGCGGTTAAGTCTTCGACAATGGCGGAGGACAAACCGTCAATGGCGTTACGAAACTCTGGAGAATCGAATGCATGACTGGCGATCGCTTCGGCAAACTCTTTTGCCTTCTCTTCGGACCAGCCGGAAAAAATCCGATCCAGAGTACCTCTTTCATCTCGAACCCGTTCGGTAGCATCGTCGACGGCTTTGTCCACCACGCTGTCTAGATCTAGTTCCGCCCAATTCTCTTCGACGATTCTGTCTAAATCTAGCCCACTTTCTTCTCGTTCCAATACAGAAAGGGTAATACGATTGAGGTCACTGAGTAAGAGTTTCTCTTCGACTTTCTCGCACTCTGAAATCCTATAGGTAGGTGAAGATTCCTGTGCCTCTGCTAGTGCGGGCGGCAGAATTGTGGCGAGTAGGAATAGTGCGAGGAAAACTCTGCAAGACTGATGAGACCATTGTCTTGCCCTTCCGCAGAATTTGGTAGCTCTCGGGTTAATGCCTTGTGATCCCATGAAATTAACATCACTGAACGGTGACGATTATGACAAACAGGTAGGCTTTTCGCTTTTGTTCGAACAAACAAAAAAAGGGCGGCAATCCGGTATTACCGTATCGCCGCCCGTTGCTCAATATCTGACTCTATATTCCGACTGTGGCTGCCTCGCTGTTGTCCGCAGCAATCGCGACCTCGGCTTCATCCTCATCCGCCGCGCACAGTTTGTTCAACGCCTGCAGATAAGCCTTCGTGCTCGCCACGATAATATCCGTGTCCACCCCGCGCCCACTGAACAGCCGCCTCCTCGGACGCCCTTGCGCCGTCCTGCTATGACCCCGGCTCTCCGGCGCCTCGATTCGCACTGTCACGTCGCCGTTGGCGTCAATGCCTTCGGTTACCGCCTGCACGAGAAACTCAGTCAATTCGTTCGGCTGCTGTACGACCTTGTCAATACAACTGTAGACGGCATCCACCGGGCCCGCGCCAAAACTGGCCTCGGTGATCTCTTCCTCGGACCCGTTGTTGCGTAGCGTAACCACGGCAGTCGGCGTCATGTTAGTCCCGCACTGCACCTGTATCCCCAGCAACTCCCAAATTTCAACCGGTTGATAAAGTTCATCCGCCACCAGCGCCTCGATGTCCGCGTCAGTCACCGTCTTCTTCTTGTCCGCGAGATCCTTGAAACGTGAAAACACCTCGTTCAAGTCTTCCCGTTCCAGGTGGTAGCCCATCTCCTGCAGGCGAACGCCGAGTGCATGCCGGCCCGAATGCTTGCCGAGCACCAGACGGCTCTGGTGCAATCCGATCGTGTCGGCGTCCATGATCTCGTAGGTGCGCTTGTTCTTCAGCATACCGTCCTGGTGGATGCCCGCCTCGTGCGCGAACGCGTTGGTCCCAACGATCGCCTTGTTTGGCTGGATAACCATCCCGGTATAGCGGCTGACCATGTCGCTGCTGCGGTGAATCTCCTGGCTGCGAATATTGGTGCGCAGGTCGAAAACGGAGTGGCGCGTGTACAACGCCATCACCGTCTCCTCCAGGCTCGTATTTCCGGCGCGCTCGCCGATGCCGTTGATAGTTACCTCGATCTGGCGCGCGCCGTTCTGCACACCGGCCAGCGTGTTTGCCGTCGCCAGCCCCAGGTCATTGTGGCAATGAACGCTGAAGATTACGTCCTTGCCGCCCTCCACGTTCTCTCGCAGATACTCGATCAGGTCACCAAACTCCTCCGGCGTAGTGTAGCCAACCGTATCCGGGATGTTCAGTGTGGTGGCGCCTGCCTGAACAGCAACGCTGCACACTTTTACCAGAAACTCAGGGTCGCTCCGGCCAGCGTCCTCAGGACTGAACTCGACGTTTTCGCAGAGGCTGCGTGCATACTGCACCATGTCCCCCACGGTTTCCAGTACTTCGTTGGGCGACATGCGCAGCTTGTGCTGCATGTGAATGTCGCTGGTGGCCAGAAACGTATGGATTCGGGGTCGAACTGCCCCCTGTACCGCTTCCCAGGCTTTGTCGATGTCGTCCTTATTCGCCCGGGCCAGGCCGGCAATGATAGGCGGCGCACCTACATTGCCGTCGTCGTCCCTGCGGGGAGACCGACCTACAGTTTCTGCAATGCGCTTCACAGCGGCTAGGTCACCGGGTGAGGCTGCAGGAAAACCGGCCTCCATGATGTCTATTCCCAGGCGAGCCAGCTGGCGGGCGATTTCAAGCTTCTCCTGCTCATTCAACGTGGCGCCGGGTGACTGCTCTCCATCGCGCAACGTCGTGTCAAAGACGAGAACGGTATTGCCGTGGGCAACTCCCTTCGCCCACTGGTCGACGTCGCCCAATCGGAGCTGTTCAATATCGATCGGCGAGAAGTCCTCTTCGGGAGCCCCGTCCTGTTGCTGTGCGTCAATTGTGTTGGTCATGGCAAGATGCCTCCGGAGGTGAATCTGTTCATCAGATGACAGTTTCGTCCTCCCTCGCTCAGAGCGGCGGGGGACGTAGAGAGCGCGGAGTACGACTCAGCGCGCAAAATAAGGTCACTAAGGCCGTCATCCATGTTCATCACCCCCTTTCCTCTCGATTGAGACCTGTCTCCAAACGCCTAGATTTCCTTTGCGTCCAGGAAGGTCATCATCCTTCGCAATTCCTTGCCCACGTTCTCCAACTGCTGATTTTGCTCGTTGCGGCGCCTCTCGTAGTAGACCTTGCCGCCGCCGTGGTACTCGTCCATCCACTCTTCGGCAAAGGCGCCCGACTGAACGTCCGCCAGAATCTTCCGCATCGACTCTTTGGTCTCGTCGGTAATGACGCGTTGACCGCTCTTATAGTCGCCCCACTCCGCAGTATCACTGACGCTGTACCTCATGTAGTTCAACCCGCCCTGATACATAAGATCCACAATCAGTTTAAGTTCATGCAAGCATTCGAAGTAAGCGATCTCAGGTTGGTAACCGGCATCGACTAGAATCTCGAAGCCGGCCTTGATCAGTTCGCTGACACCGCCGCAAAGGACCGTCTGCTCGCCAAACAGGTCGGTTTCCGTCTCCTCGGCAAAAGTCGTCTCCAGAACACCTGCTCGTGCCGAACCGATCGCTTTGGCGTAGGCGAGCGCGTTGGCCAGGGCATTGCCGGAGGCGTCCTGATGGATGGCAACCAGCGCAGGCACACCTGAACCTTCCGTAAAGACTTCCCGCACCCTGTGGCCGGGGGCTTTCGGCGCTACCATCGACACGTCAACGTCATCGGGTGCAACGATAAAGCCGTAGCGTACGTTGAAACCGTGCGCAAACATCAGCGTGTTGCCCGCCTCGAGATTGGGTTGAATCTGCTCTTCGTATACCTTGCCTTGGATCGGGTCGGGGATGACGACCATGATCATGTCGGCTTCGTGAGCCGCGTCGGCCACACTGACCACACGCAAACCATCGGCTTCGGCCTTTGCCTTGCTGCGGCTGCCCTCGTGCAGCCCAATCCGTACGTCCTGGCCGCTGTCTTTCATGTTCAAAGCGTGGGCATGGCCCTGACTGCCGTAGCCGATGACCGCGATCTTCTTGCCTTCCAACCGCGCCAGGTCAGCGTCATTCTCATAGTAAATGGTTGCCACATTCCCCTCCGAAAATCTGAGTTTCTGGTATTTTGAGTGCTACCCTGCTGCTCACTGCTGCCGCGCCTGCCGCCGCTGGACTGGACCAAGAATTGTGCAACGAGTCCACGCAAGCCACAGGCCCATCCCTTACACCCTGTAATTGCGTTCTACTTTGGGTCTCCGTGCCCGCTGCCATTGAGGCTCGCCGCGGCTTTGAATATCGACGTCGCCGGCTTACTCCGCTTGGGCCTTTCGTCACCGCGACACAGCGCGACGCGGCCTGTCCGCACCATCTCCTCTATGCCGAAGGGGCGCAGCAGTTCGATCAGCGAATCCACCTTGTCTTCTGTGCCAACCGCCTGCACCACCAGATTCTCGGCGTTGACGTCAACGATCTGGGCCCGGTAGATTTCAGCGAACTGCATTATCTCACCGCGCGTCGCCGGCGTCGTCCGAACGCGGATTAGCGCCAGCTCGCGCAAAATGGCCAGCCGGTTCGTTATATCCTCCACCGCAGTAACGTCCACGACCTTGCGCAGCTGTTTAACGACCTGGTCTGCCACACGTTCGTCACCGTCCACTACGAATGTCATGCGGCTGATACCCGGCGTCTCGCTATGGCTGACCTGCAGACTGTCAATGTTGAAGTTACGCCTGCGCAGCATTCCGGATACCCGGTTCAGCACGCCGGGCTTATCGCGCATCCAGGCGACAAGTGTATATTGCATTGATCTCCCCCGTGGCGATTCTGCTTCTCAGATTCAGATAGCCTCAACAAGCCGGGCACCAGCCAGACTGCTTTGCATCAATTTCAAGCCACTACCAGCTCGGCTGGACACCGCTATATCCCTGAACATAGCCAGGCTTAGGTCGCCGAATCAGTTCGTCCACGGCCGCGCCGGGCGCAACCATCGGATAGACGTTCACTTCCTCTTTCACTTGGAAATCGACCAGGAATGGCCCGTCGGTGGCGTGAGCCTCCTCCAGTACCGATACAACCTCGCTCGGATGCCGGACCACAGCTGCTGGAATATCGTAGGCTTCGGCAAGCTTTACGTAGTCCGGCGAAAGAATCGGAGTCCCCACATAGCGCTTATCGTAGAAGATCTGCTGCCACTGGCGCACCATGCCCAGGAATCCGTTATTGATAATGGCGATCTTAACCGGCAGTTTCTCTTGCTGGATCGTAGCCAACTCCTGCAAAGTCATCTGGAAACCGCCGTCTCCCGCCACGCACCAGACCAGCGCCTCCGGGTCGGACATCTGCGCCCCAAGTCCCGCCGGCAGAGCGTATCCCATCGTCCCCAGGCCGCCGCTGGTAAGCAGCATCCCGGCATGTTCATGGATATAGTACTGGCTCTCCCACATCTGGTGCTGACCTACGTCGGTGACTACAATCACGCGCTTTTCGGTCTTTGCGGTGGCATGCCAGAGTTGTCGAATGACAAAAGGCGGAATCAGCTCCTCGACCTCAAATTGAATGATATCGGCTTCATCTGTCTCCGAACGCCATTCACTCAGAGTATCTACCCACTCCTGGTGGCGACGTTCTTTGACTTGAGGGAGAAAGGCCGGAAGCGTTTCGGCCAAGTCCCCTACGACTGCCACGTCGGGAACGATGTTCTTGCCGACCTCAGCCCTATCCAGTTCAAAATGGATGATCTTGGCATCTGCCGCGAATCGGTCGAGCCGCCCCGTAATCCTGTCGTCGAAGCGCATGCCCATGGCAACCAGTACATCACAGGCCTGCACCGCCCGATTCGCGAACGCCTCGCCATGCATCCCACCCATCCCCAGGCTTAGCGGGTGCGTTTCGGGAATGTTGCCCGTACCGAGCAGCGTGGTAACCACCGGTATTCCGGCCTTCTCGACCAGGTGCAGTAACTCTTCGCTGGTATTCGAAAGATGGATTCCGTGACCGGCAAGAATAAGCGGGCGCTCGGACTCGTTTAGCAGGTCGGCCGCCGCCTGCACTGCCTCTGGACTGTATTCCGGCCACGGGTCGAAACCGGGA
>VYDA01000558.1:0-1143 GCA_009843665.1 Caldilineaceae bacterium SB0675_bin_29
GTCCCGCCAACCTGCGCCTCTTCGACATGGAGCCGATGGTCACCCTCGCCGAAGCCATCATCGGAACCGACTGCCACGTCATCCACAACAACTCCTTCATCTCCCCGCCCGGCGGCGGCCTCGACGGCTGGCATCAGGACGACCGTCCCCACTATATCGTCAAGGACGGCGCCCCCCCGGCCAACGTGCATCTGCCCGTCCTCTTCTTCACCGCCAACTACTATCTCACCGACGTCATCGAAATCGAGCACGGCGGCACCGAGACCATCCCCGGCTCCCATCTCTTCGGCGCCAGTCCCCCCTCCCGCCAGCTCGACGGCACTGAGTGGGAAGAACGCATCCAATACAACCTGGGACCCGCTGGCAGCGTGGTCCTCTTCAACAACCAGGTCTGGCACCGCGGCGGCCCCAACCGCAGCCAGCGCACCCGCTACATCACCCAGGTCACCTACGGCCGCCGCATCGTCGGCCACAAGTACTACCCGTTCATGAACTACACAATGCCCGAGCACGTCTACGACGGCGCCGATGACCGCCTGCGCAGGATTCTTGGATTCCTGCCCCACGGCGCCTACGGATAGCAACCGGCGACGGGCGCAGCCGTGGCCCGTCACCAGACTGGGCATCCGAATCTGTGAGTGACATCATATGAAGGGAATCGCCGGCAAGCGCGTCTTCATTTCCGCCGCAGCCGGCGGAATCGGTCGCACCATTGCCGGCCACTTCCTCCAGGCCGGCGCACACGTGCGCATCTGCGATATAGATGAAGCCGCTCTGTCCCAGTTGGAGGGTACGCACGACCGGCTCTCCGGCGTCCGCGCCGACGTAGCCGACCCCGGGCAGATGCAGTCAGCCTTCCAAACGGTCGCAAGCGATCTCGGCGGGCTGGATGTGCTGGTGAACAACGCCGGCATCTCCGGCCCAACCGCCAACACCGAGGACATCACGCCGCTCGACTGGCAGCGTACCATCGACGTGAACCTGAACGGAGCCTTCTACTGCTCTCGCCTCGCCATCCCCCTGCTCAAAGCAAGCGGCGGCGGCTCCATCATCAACATCGGCTCCACCGCCGGCCTCCCCGGCTACCCCCTGCGCGCCCCCTACGCCGCCGCAAAATGGGCCCTGATCGGCTTCACTAAGACC
>VYDA01000558.1:1153-6266 GCA_009843665.1 Caldilineaceae bacterium SB0675_bin_29
CCTAGCCATGGAACTGGGCCCCTTCGGTATCCGCGTCAACGCCGTCTGCCCGGGCCCCGTCGAAGGACCCCGAATCGAAGGCGTCTACGCCGCCAAGGCCGCTACCCGCGGCGTCAGCGTCGAGGAAATCCGCGCAGCATCCCGCCAGAAGAGCTCCCTGCGTACGTTAATTGCTCCCGACGATGTCGCCGCAACCATACTCTTCCTCTGTTCCGATAGCGGCGCCCGTATCTCCGGTCAGGCCCTCGCCGTCGACGGCCACTCCGAAACCCTGCGCTTGTGAGCATGCCTGACTCCTACCCCACGCCGCCCTAGCCGGCAAGCTTGGCAAACCCCTAATCCCCCGTCTATTCAAACCAGATAATTCCTCAATCACCGTGCCCCACCGAACACCGAGCATGAAAAACTAAAAACTGAAAACTAGAAACTAAAAACTAACCACTCAAAACTGCCCTTCAATTGCTCTCCAGCCCGGTCTGTGCTATCTTTGGTGAATTATTTCCCAGTCCAAAGCGGGCCAGACGGCCCGCTCGGCCCAACTACACCAGCTCATCCGTGCCCGTCGGCCCTGACAGAATCCTGCAGGCACTGCCCATTCGAACCCCCTCATCTCGGAAAGCGATAGCCAAAAGGTGAAGGACGAAAGAGCGCAAGGTAAAGCCCCCATCCCCGACATCGTTATCGGTCGACTGCCGGTCTATCTGCGCACACTCCGCCTCCTGGCCGATGACGGGCGCGAAGTAACCTCCAGCCAGGAGCTTGGCGAGCATCTCGGCATCAGCTCCGCTCAGATTCGCAAGGATCTCAGCCACTTCGGCGAATTCGGCAAGCAGGGCACGGGATATAACATCGAATTCCTCTGCCGGCAGCTTCAGAAGATCCTCAACGTCGACACGATCTGGCCGGTGATTCTCGTCGGTGCCGGCTCTCTCGGAACCGCTATCGCCAACTATCAGGAGTTTGAATCGAGCGGCTTTCGCATTGTAGCCGTCATGGATGAGGACCCGCAGAAGATCGGGCAACCAATCGGCCATGGACTGCGCATCGAGGATTTTGCCGACCTCTACCGGGTGGTCCGGGAGACAAGGGTGCAGATCGCCGTGATGGCCGTTCCTGCCCACGCCGCCCAGCGCGTCGCTGCCCAGCTCATCGAGGCAGGGCTCAACAGCATTCTCTGCTACGCGCCTATCACGCTGGCCGTCCCCGCGCATGTACGCGTCGAATACATCGACCCCGTCGTCCACTTCCAGCACATGACCTACTACCTGCGTTGAGGAGAAGAGAGCCTTCCCGCCTGTGGCGGCGCGAGTCAGACCGAGCTCGTTTCCTGGCGTCTGCCCGCTGTCAGAGAGGCTCTTTGCGAGGCAATCCTTGCTGCCTGGGGTACCGTCTGTGGGTCTTCCGCATCTTCTTGATCAACAGCACACGCCGCTCTTCATCCAGCAATGGCACACGCACTGGCGAGAACCGCACCGTTTCGCCGCCCAGAAGTTCAATCGCATTGCGCGCCTCCATGAACTCCTCCGCCGCGTTCGGTCCCTTATAAATGACCGCCAGCCCGCTTTGGCGCACAAAAGGCAGCACGTACTCGGCCAGCGTATTCAACCGGGCCACGGCCCGGGCGGCCGCCAAATCAAACTGACCGCGAAAACGTCTATCACGGCCCAGCTCTTCTGCCCTGCCCTGAACCAGAGTCACATTCTCAAGCGCCAGCGCATCAACGACCTCCTCGAGAAAGCGTATCTTCTTGGCCGTGCCGTCCACCAGCGTCAGTTTCAGGCTTGGCCAAGCAATCTTGAGCGGGATACCCGGAAATCCTGCACCTGTGCCGATGTCTACGCAGGCCAGAGCCCGTTTCGACGGCAAAGAATCGCCGACCTCCTCCGCAACCAGCGGCAGGCCGACCAGGCAGTCAAGAAAATGCTTCTTCTGCACTTCGACACTGTCCGTTATCGCCGTCAGATTCATCTTCTGATTCCACTCCGCCAGCAGCGCCGCATAGACGCGAAACTGCTCAATCTGTTCGCTGGATAGTGGAATTCGTAAACTGTCCGCCCCCGAAATCAGAGTCTGCATGCCCGTATTCTAGCACAGGAGTCCCGCTGTGAAGACGATTCGATACAACGCCGCCGGCGGCATCGTCGCCCAAAGAGACATCATCGACCACTTGCCCGCGGCCGAGACATTCCTTCTCCTGCTCGACCGCCCCAGCCGCGCCGAAGTACGCCTGCCCAAAGGGCATATCGACCCCGGCGAGAGCGCCGAAGAAGCAGCCCTGCGCGAAACCAGCGAAGAAACAGGTTTTGGCGATCTGCGTGTCCTTGCCGACCTGGGCCGCCGTACAGTTGAATTCGATTACAAGGGTGCGCACTACATCCGCAAGGAACGTTACTTCCTGATGGAGCTGCTGTCGCCGCGTCAGATTACCCGGCCCCCAAAGGACGCCAAACAGTTCCAGGTCCTGTGGGAACCCCTCGGCCGCGCCGGCGAACGGCTGACCTTTGAAGCCGAACGCCTCTTCATAGCCGACGCCGTCAACGCCCTCCGGGAACTGCCCGGTTTCTGAAAATCTCCATACAAAAACCGGGAAGGGACCCATTCCCGGCTCGTTGTAACTCCCTCAGTTTTCAGTTTTTGTCACTTAATGACAACGCCCTGCATCCGGAAACCGCAAACGTGCGGCCGTACCGCACGCACAGTCGGTCTTCACCAATGCAGATATCCTGCTACTTTCGCCGATATGTAATGCGTCCGCGTGTCAAGTCGTATGGACTCATATCGACCCTCACCCTGTCACCGAGAAAAACCCGAATGTAGTTCCTCCGCATCTTGCCCGACAGATACGCTAGAACGACATGCCCATTCTCCAATTCCACCCGAAACTGGGCATTCGGCAACGCTTCGATGACTTTGCCCTCCAGTGTGAGTATTTCCTCAGCCATAACTCTCCATCAGTTTACGCGTGGCCGGCAGCTCTGCAGCCTGGTCTTTGGCGAATGCTCTAACGGAAAGACCGGGCCGCATTCCGCCGTGCTTTCCGGATTGCCTTCTGCTTATTGATGCGTCTGACTTCACTCTTGGACGTAAACCAGCGCTTCTGGCGCACAATCGGTAGGATACGCGCCTCGGCTACCGACTTCCGGAACCGCCGCATCAGACTTTCCTGGGACTCTCCTGGCCTCAACTCAACGCTAATCGAACTCACCCCTTCAAAACGTTAATGCAAATCGGACAAAATAAGCCTGCCAGCCCATTTTGCTTATAGAGACTGGCAGGCAGCGCAATTATAAACGACCGTGGGCAAGGACTGCAAAATCCACGCTAGGTTCTCTCCTCCGATCCATCCGGCGCGTCATCCTCGGAAGCCTCTTCTCCCGCAGCCTCTTCCCCGTCCACCGCAGCCGCATCCGTCTCTTCTGCAGACGCCTCTTCCGCACTGTCGTCGGCATCCGCCTCGTCGGCGGCCGCCTCAGCAACGGTTGCTTCCGGCTGTTCAACAGCAGCCTCCGCCCCAGCACCGGCAGTTTCCGCCTCCTCAACCGTGTCCGCCTCCGCACTGCTCTCAAAACTCTCCGCCTCAGACTCCAGCAGCGCCTGCCCTACAATTTCGTCGGCCTGTCGCCGGCTCAATCCAATGCGCTGCCGGTCCGGGTGGATGCGCAAAATCTTCACCGGTATGCGATCACCGCTGCTGACCATCTTCAGCGGCTCAGCAACCGTAATATCCGCCAGTTCGCTGATGTGGATCAGCCCTTCTATTCCAGGCTCCAGCTGAGCAAAGGCGCCAAAATCGATCACCCGCGTTACCGTGACCAGGATTGTGTCATTCACCCTGTAGCGCTCTTCAATACTCTCCCAGGGATTCGAGAGCAAACGTTTGCGGCTCAGCGCAATGCGGCTCCGCTCCGGGTCCAGACGCAATACTTCAACCTGGATGCGGTCGCCCACCTGCAACACATCGCGCGGGTGGCTGACTGGTGTCCAGCCAATCTCACTGACGTGCAGGAGCCCGTCCGCGCCGCCGATATCCACGAAAGCCCCAAACGGACGCAGGCTGCGTACCTCACCATCTACGACCGCGCCGACCTCCAACTCCTCAAACAACTGTGCTTTACGTCCAGCGCGGTACTCGCGTTCCGCCAGCCGGTAGGAGAGCACAAGGCGTCGCCGCTGCCGCTCAACTTCGATTACCTTGACAGGAAGCTCCTGGCCCACAATCTGCTGCAACCGCTCATTGCGCTGCTCTTCATTCATGTTGCGCGGCAGCCCTACAATATGTGAAGCCGGAATGAAACCTCGCAAATGGTCGAAATCGGCCAGCAGACCGCCCTTGTTGAAACCAACTACCTTCCGCACTGTGATCTCGCCGCTCTCAAGCATCTTCTCCGCAACGAGCCAGTCCTTTTTCTGCAGAGCGTCCGCAATGCTCAACACCAGCATGCCTTCACTGGTAGTGAGCTTGCTCACCACGACCGGTACAGTCTCACCTTCACGCAGCGTGCCCACATACTCTTCCTCGAGTCGGTTCAGGTCCGACTGGGGCACTATCCCATCCCGCTTGGCGCCAATGTTGACCAGCAGCTCGTTCGACCTGACCTCTACGACGATGCCTTCGCGGAGGTCGCCCCGTTCCGGCAAACTGAGGTCCTCCTCTTCAGCGAGGTACTGTTCAAAGAGCATCTCATCAGCCTGTTGCTGTTCATCAGCCTGTTGCTGTTCATCAGCCTGTTGCTGTTCATCAGTCTGCTGCCCATCATCAGCCTGCTGCCCATCATCAGCCTGCAACGCATCATCAACCTGCAGCTCTTGACCAGCCTGCAACTCTGGGTCGGCTTGCAACTCTGGATCGGCTTGCTCAACTTCGGTGTTCTCGGCCTCGTCGCCTACCTTCTCTGACTCTGACATCATCGATCTGCCCACCTGTGGATTGCGTAGTTGTTCGCAAGAAGGTTCGGCTGCCAAAATGGCAGCCCAAAACCCCAGGCCCCCTTTACCGCCCTGCCCTGTATTTCAATATCACTATATTATAACCACCTGTTCAAGTGCAGTCAAACACCAAAAATCGCCTGTTTCTTCTCTGATCTTGAAATATTGATTGGAAAATCCGAGCGCG
>VYDA01000644.1:0-5245 GCA_009843665.1 Caldilineaceae bacterium SB0675_bin_29
CCTCGGGACTGAACAGATTTCTCCGGACCAGGAAGCCGAAAACTTCAAAAAGCTGGATCTGCTCTTCGGTAAGGCTATAGTCTTCCTGCGTCATAATATTTCCTCAGCTGACCTCAATCAGAAATCCGGTGTAAGCCGGCTCGGCTGGCTTTTGCCCTGCTGAATTCTGCTGCAATCTCTCAGTCACAAGGAGGTATTATAGTCCAGAATGCTTTTGGCACAACTCCCCTGGGTTTGACATTTCCGGGTATTGAACGCGGAGGGTCGTACTTTGTCAATAAAGCGCGTTTGCGAGCAGCACCACAATGTTGAACCAGATGATACCTATTCTGATGGACCACCGTCGGTGTTCCACTGGTAGAGGCCATTCGTATGGCAAGCCTGACGCCAGCCCGCGTTATCGGCGTGGATGACCGCAAGGGCAGCTTGGAAGCGGGCAAGGACGCCGATATAGCGATCTTTGAGGATGACTTTAGTGCCTGGCGTACTATGATCCGCGGACAGTGGGCGTACGCAGCCACTTAATGCAACCCTACCGGTTGACCACTTGAGTTGAAGCGAGAATCGTAGGAGGTAGACACAGACATGCAGATGCCAGTGATCGATGCGATCAGAATCCCACGCGATGCCAGTCCACGCGTTCGGACCGCCGCCGACGAGTTGGCACGCTGGATCGAAAAGCTGGGTGGTATACGGCCAACCATCGGGACTCATTCCGATCAAGGGAATGTCACGGCCTGGTTGGACACCGCCGGGACCGACTTGAAGCCGGAGCATTTCCGCATCGCGGTGAACGAAGGCGCCGACTTGCGCATCACCGGCGGCGATGGGCGGGGCGTTCTGTATGGGGTGCAGGAGTGCATCGACCGCGCCCGACGCAACCAGGCCATCACAGCGCTGACCGATGGCCCGCATTTCCCGGTGCGCGCGCTGCGGATGTGGGAAACGCCTTCGAACAAGGTCTGGTGTCTGCCTTTCAAGAGTATCCTGGACTACGAAAAAATGCTGCGCCCGGAAGAGTGCCCGGAGTACCTGGACCTCGCCCGGCGGCTGCTGGCCATGCGCGTCAACAACCTCGGCCTGTTCGCACAGTACGCGGCCAGGGGCTCACAGTTCGAACGCTGGCTTTCCCATGCCGAGCCGGTCGAGCAGTTCGCCCGCTTTCTGGACCGCTTCGGCGTAACGGTCGGTCTGTCCCTCCACTATGCCGAGCCGGACGAAAACGGGAACTATGAAGATGTCTGTCCCTTTTCCGATGCCGTCCGCGCGCAGTGGCACGATTTTGCCGCGCGTCTGGCCGACACCATGCCGTCGGTGCGCAATGCCATCGTCTGGGGCGCCGGCGAGAACGCGCCAGGCCCGCACGAGGACGACTGCGAACGCTGTCGCGCGCTGCCGGTTCGCGAGCGCGTTCTGGCCGGCATGCGTCTGGTCAGCGAGGCGCTGGCCACCATAGACGGAGCGCTACTGTGGCCCGCGGTCACGGACCAGGCGGCGTACGCCAAATCCGAAACAGAGCTGTTCGGGGACTGGGGGGATGAGCTTCCAGCGAATGTGCGCATCGCGCCCTGCCATCTGTACTGGGACTTTCGCCCGCCCTATCCGCCGCACCCGATCTGGCGCCACATCGGCAATCGACCGGGCGAGCGTTCCCCTTACGTGTTCGAGCTTGCGCTGGTGGGCGATACGGCCGGGCTGAACTTCCTGCCTTGCTCCATGGCCCACCGCTGGCAGGAAGAGTTCCTCAAGGCAGCCGACAAGAATTGTGACGGGTTTGACGCCAATCTGGGGATCCATCCCGAACACGTAGACCATCCGCTCAACCTCTCCAACTGGTATGCCTACGGCAAGCTGTGCTGGAACCCCTACCTCGACCCGGACGATATCCTGTCCGAGTGGCTGACGATGGAGTACGGCGCGGAGGCGCGCGCGTTCCTCCCCGGCCTGCGCGAGACCTATCCCGCCACCATCGGCGCGCTGTTCAGCCGCAGCGGCTTGACCCAGTGTCACAGTTACGTAGCGCGCTACAGCTACCTGGACACTCGCCTCAACGGTCCGTGGCGAATCTGGACCGACTACCTGCATCCGGGCATGGATCGCGTGGGGGAGGACGTCCTCGGACTGGCGTTGCCGCTCGACGCCTATCCCGAGGAGGAGGGCGAAGCGCTGCGCAACGATCCGCGCTACCAGCTCATCTTCAACCGCGTGCCGCTGACCGCCGCCTATGCCGACGAGCTGATGGCCGAGAAGAGGCCATCCATCGCCCACATGGAAAGGGTGCTGGCGGCGTGGCGTCAGCTGGATGGCAAGATTGACCCGGATTCCTTCGCTCACGTCGCCGGGCTGCTTGAAGCCAACGTGAACGACGTGCGCATCTTCGTGGACTGTTTCGGGCTGTACCTGGACTACAAACTGGGGCGGCTGCAGGCGGCGCAGGTCGAGGCAATGCGCGCCCGCTATGCCGACGTTCCGAAGGGCGAGGCCACGGCGGGATCGCCGTATGACGGCTGGTTCTGGGACCACTTTGGCTGGCAGGGCACCTATTTGGAGTTCCTGGACGATTTGGACAAGCTGTTGCGGGGTGAAACGCTCGGCCCGTTCCTCGCCGCCGGTGCGACGGAGGTCCAGATGGAGTGAGGTTCCAAATTGCGTATCGCGTCGGGGCGGGCGAGGCGTCCGTGTGCTGACAGGATGCGCACGTTCCCAGGGAGGAGGTTTGCATGTCAGACAATCGACATATCCCACATTGGCAGGAGGCCGGCGTAGTGTCCACCGTCGCCAGCCCTTTTGCCCCCCTCAAACCTGTCCCGGTGCAGGCGGTCACCATGCGCGATGGGTTCTGGAAGACACGCATGCATGCCAACCGGACGAATGGCATCCCGTCGTTCCTGGCCTGGCTGGACGTAGACGACCAGACCGCGCCGTTCAGGGCCTACGCGGCGGGCGACAAGACGGGAATCGCGGCCGGCCTGGAAACGCTCAAGGTCAATCCCACCGGAATGAACCGCTCACGAAACGGCCATTCCTGGCGCGCGAACTTCCATAAATGGCTGGAAGCTTGCGCATATGTCATGCAGTCCGGGGACGATCCTGACACACGCGCCTTGCTCGACCTGTTTGTGACCGGCGTTGCCAATGCGCATCAGGACAACGCATTCTGGGCTATCTACTATGGCGACGACTTCGAAAGATCGTACGGACTGGGCAACCCGGGACATATGATCCAGGCTGCCATTGCACACTACCGCGCAACTGGATCGACCGAATTTCTGGCGTGCGCGCAGCGTGTTGCCGACACAATCTGCCAACAGTTTCAAGGGGAGAACTTTGCCGGGCACAGCGTCATCGAAATGGCATTGGTCGAACTCTACCGTACCACGGGCAAAGAGAGATATCTCGCCGGCGCCAGACATTTCCTCACCCCACTGCTGAGACAGCCCCCGATCATCGGTTCCAGTTTCCTTGGCTACGTGAGCAGGCACGTTGTACGTCAGACATACCTCATGTGCGGCGGCGCCGACTATTATGCAGAGACAGGCGACCAGGTATTCATGGACAAGCTCACTGCCGTCTGGCGTGACATGACAGCCGGCAAGCTGCATCTCACCGGCCAGTTGGCCGTGGACTCTGAGAACGGCGAGCTGACATGCAAGGAGGCCTTCGAACTGCATGCGGGTGTCTTCAGGTTCCTGCTGGGCGCAGGTTTGGAGACGTGCGAAGCGATCGGAAACGCGACGTGGAACTGGCGCATGCTGGCCTTGACGGGCGATGCCTGTTACGCCGACCTGATGGAGAGGACGCTGTACAACGGCTTCCTGGTGCACGTATCTGCCGACGGCGGAAAGTTCCATTATATGTGTCCCCTCTCGTCAGACGGCAACCACTGGCAGCGCACCCCCTGGTCATCAGCCTCCACCAGTTGCTGCTCACCCAACGCGCTGCGCACGATCGCGTCATTGCCAGGATACATGTTCAGCACTTCACAGGATGGCGTATGGATCCACCTGTATGACAGTTGCACGATGGACTGGCGCCTGGCTGACGGGACCGAACTATGCCTTGCTCTGGACACGTCCTATCCATGGGACGGTAAAGTAAGAATCACTCTCGAGCCCGAACGGCCCTCCACTTTTGATCTGAACCTGAGAATACCTGAATGGTGCCGCAACCCAACTGTTCAGGTGAACGGACGACCTGTCGAAGGCGACATCGCGCCCGGAACCTACTGCCGCATCACCAGAGAATGGCGCAAAGGTGACAGTGTCACTCTGCAGCTGCCGATGCACGTTGTTGCCATGACTGCCGACCCGCGTGCCAGGTACTTTGAAGGCAAGGTGGCGCTGTGTCGCGGCCCGCTTGTGTATTGCGCCGAGAGTACCGATAATCCCGCCATTGACATGTGGGGCCCGTACGTCGCGTTACCGCCGGAGAACGGGGGGGATGACGGCCGCGAGCTTTTGGGGCACTACCGGCAGTCAGCATTGCTGAGCGAATTCGGGGTAGATTTCAGGCAGGATCTTCTCGGTGGGGTTGTTGCTATACAAGGAGACGGCGGATCATACGACCAACCGGACGCCGGCCTGACCTTCATTCCCTACTATGCATGGGCAAATCGTGACAGCAGGTCGTCGATGCGTACATGGATGGATGGCAAAACAGAATGAGGGACGAAGCGAAGGCGACCGGACAGCAGCTCAAGAGGAAGAACAGGATGCGAGCCAGACGGCTGGTCTGTAAGGCGATTCGCCAGATTGAATGGGTATCCTTCGGAATCCCAGAGGTGCCTGCCCCGCATGAGGTTGTCGTCAAGTCGGCCTGCTCGCTCATCAGCGCGGGCACAGAACTCGCGATGTACAGTGGCTCACACATCGGCTTTTCAGGACCGGACCCGCCACAGTTCTCAATCGATTTGGGCTACGCCCTGGCAGGCGCCGTGCAGGCGGTCGGCCGCGAGGTGACAGAATGGGCAGAAGGCGACCGTGTGGTGGTCTACGCATCGCATGGCGATTGGGCCCTGTGTGATGTACGCACAACCAAAATGTGGCGATTGCCGCCGGACGTTACGCTGGAACAGGGCGCACTGGCTGTGATGGGGGGTATCAGCGCGGTGGGCGTGCGTCAGGGCAAAGTCGCACTGGGCGAAACGGTGATCGTCTTGGGTCTGGGGCTGGTTGGCCAGTTTGCGGCGCAACTGTCTCGCCTGTCCGGCGCGCGGCCCGTGATTGGGGTCGACCTCCTCCCCAAT
>VYDA01000644.1:5255-6242 GCA_009843665.1 Caldilineaceae bacterium SB0675_bin_29
ATCGCGTGCGGGTCGCAGGCGCCAGTGGTGTCCATGCTCTCAATCCGAACCAATCGGACGTCGAACAGACAGTGAACGATATCACCGGTGGACACATGGCGGAGGTCGTGATCGAAGCGACCGGCAATCCCGGTGTCGTAGCGCAGGCTCTAGACCTGGCAGGCGACGGCGGGCGCGTGGTGCTGCTGGGCAGCCCCCGCGGGTCGGCCGAAATCGATCTCTACAGGGCTGTTCACCACAAAGGTGTCTCACTGATCGGCGCGCATGCCCGTGTGTCAGGGCATCCCCACACGACGCAGGATCCGTGGACGCGGGAGCGCAACCTTGATCTGGTATTGCAACTGTTCGCGGACGGCTCGCTGCTGAGCGAGGGGCTGATCAGCCACCGCATTCAGCCAGACGACGTTGGCGAGACATACGAGATGCTGGTTGAGCGCCCGAACAGTTTCATAGGCGTGTTGATCGCGTGGGAGGCCTGACACAGGGCGGCATCAAGTTGTAGGCCAAAACCAGGTTGTGCCGGACGGAGCCGAACAGACGCGTGAGGCTGCATCCGCAACATCCATGGGAATGATCTATTTGGGGTTAAGCCTGGCACAGCGATGATATTGTAAGAGGTCGTCGCGCCGGCATCCACTAGCCCTTCAAGGCGCCGATGGTCAGGCCGCGAATAAAATACTGTTGGAACAGGAAGAAAATGATGACCGGCGGCACGGCCATCAGTACGCCGGAGGCCATGGCGATGGGGTAATCGTTGCGCCCCGTGCGCTCCATGCCGCGCAGCAGGGTCACGCCGACCTGGATGGGCATCAGCTTCAGGTCGTTGATCACGGCCAGGGGCCACACGAAGTCATTCCACGTCGCCACGAAGGTGAAGGTCCCCAATGCCGCCAGCGCCGGTTTGGTCAGCGGCAGCGCGATCTGCCACCACAGGCGGATCTCGCCGGCGCCGTCGATGCGCGCCTGGTCGAACAGCTCGGACGGCAG
>VYDA01000112.1:0-2819 GCA_009843665.1 Caldilineaceae bacterium SB0675_bin_29
CCCCCTGCATAAACTATTGCCAAAATCACAACCAATTATAAAAAAAAAATTTATAAAAAAAATTTTTTTTTGGGGGGGGTGGGGCTTTTGGGCCCCCCGTTTGTGGGGGGGCCCCGCCCCCGAAACGCCCCCTCTCCTAAAACCCCCCGCCGCACCGAGTGTGTGGCAATATGACCTTGACGACCCGCTGCGGCCGGGCTTCCCCCCAACCCCGCGTCTTGGCACATTCAGAGTATGTGCCACCGCAGGCAAGACAGGCGAGGCAACTCCCACATATGCCCAGCGTCCACCGTTATGACCATCGCCAGCCCGCTACAGAAACACTGACGGTATATTCTCTCCAGACAGACCGCACACAGTACACACAGAACATGGCTTAGTGGTTACGAAGAGAAAGCAAAAGGGGAGCGAACCGCGTGCCGCTCCGGTGGGCGCACAGCGCAAAATGTCGAATCCCTTTTTCTCTACAGCGCCAACTCCGCCATCATGCGTACAGTATCGATGCTGTCGGTCATCACCGTCAGAGTCGTGATCGGCGCCGTCCGCCAGAGCTGCAATCGGTCCGCGACGCGGGCGCGGCTGCCGCACAGGGAGACCGCGTCCACCAGCGCATCCGGTACAGCCTGCACCGCGCCGGCCCGGTCGCCGGCCAGATAGCTCGTCTGGATCCTGTCAGCCGCCTCTTCAAAGCCGTAGCGGCAGGCCAGATTGTAGTAGAAGTTCCTGCCCCTGCTCCCCATCCCGCCGATGTACAGGGCCAGCATCGGCTTGAGCTGCATCCAGCAACCCGCCAGATCGTCCCCCACCACGACCGCCGCCGAAGGCGCGATGTCGAACCCGTCCGGCCTGCCTGCCTCCCCCGCCCGCGCCTGCCCGGCAGCCACCGCCTCGGCGAACGTCGCCTCGTAATGCTCCGGCGCGAAGAAGATCGGCAGCCAGCCGTCAGCCAGCTCTGCGGCCAACTCCACATTCTTCGGGCCAATCGCAGCCAGGTAGATCGGCAGGTCCGCGCGCCCGTGCAGGATGCTTTTCAACGGTTTACCCAGCCCCAACGAGTCGCGCCCGCGGTAGGGAAGCTGGTAGAATTCGCCCTCGAATGTCAGCAGCTCCTCACGCGCGAAAATTCGGCGCACAATCTCGATATACTCGCGCGTGCGCGTCAAGGGTCGGGCATATCCGGCGCCGTGCCAGCCCTCCACCACCTGTGGGCCGGACACGCCCAGTCCCAGCAGCATGCGCCCGCCCGACAGCTGGTCCAGCGTCATCGCGGTCATCGCTGTCATCGCCGGCGTCCGCGCCGCCATCTGCAGGATCGCCGTGCCCAAATGAATCCGCTCCGTCTGCGCGCCGATCCACGCCAGAGGCGACACCGCGTCAGAGCCGTACGCCTCGGCCGTCCACACTGCGTAATAGCCCAGCCGGTCGGCCTCGCGTATCAGCTCCATCGGCAGTGCAATCTTCCCGCCGGAATAACCTGTATTGAGTCCCAGTCGCATCATCGCCTCCGCAGGCCAAGCTGAAGTCGCCCAGCCAGCGTTAGTCAGTACAACGGCCTTGCCGACCCTCTCCACTGCCTTCCAAGCTGCTGGGTCCGGACTCTATCCGATCAGTTTTCTCAGGGTTTCCACCAGAAGCCGGTGCTCCACCGCGTGGATGCGTTCGGCCAGCGTTTCATGTGTATCGCCGGGACGGATCGGAACTGCCTCCTGCGCCAGCACCGGCCCTTCATCCACGCGCGTATCCGGCACCAGATGGACCATCACGCCGGTATGGTCGATTTCACCGCGCCCAAAAACCGCCAGCGCGTCTTCAATGGCGTGCGCGCCGGGGAACTGCCCGGGCAGCGCCGGGTGCAGGTTCACAACCCGGTTGGGAAATCGGCCCAGAAACTCTTCGCTGAGTATGTGCATCCACCCGGCCAGTACCACCCAGTCCGGCGCGTATTCGCTCACCAGCGCGGCCAGGTCGGCGTCGTACTCAGCGCGGCTGCGCTGCGCGTCGCGGTAGGGTTTCAGCGGAAAGTAGCGGTCGGGAATCCCCGACCGCCGCGCTCTTTCCAGCCCGTATGCAGCCTTGCGGTTGGAGACAACGACCGCAATCTGCGCGTCAAGGCTGCCCGCCGCCACCGCGTCGATGATGGCCTGCAGATTCGATCCGTTCCCCGAAATGAGAACCGCCAGCTTGGCTTTCATAGCGTCCCGAAAACAAGTGACGTGGCTTTGTGGTACCGTCTACAGTATAATCGATCCCCATACGCGGCGAACTATCCTTGCCCCCAGAGAACAGATTCCCTGCCAGTGTCACAAGACACTTTTCCCCATGGTCCGTCATGCGGCGCCATCCACAGCTTCCCCTTCACATGAATCCCTGCCGAATTCTGATTCTGATGAGCGATACCGGGGGCGGCCACCGCGCCAGCGCCCAGGCTTTGCAAGCCGCCTTCGCCTCCCGCTATCCCGACCGGTTTCAGGTGGAGATCGTCGATCTGTGGACCGACTACACCCCCTGGCCCATCAATCAGATGCCCCGCCTGTACAGCCCGATCATTGCCCGCGTCCTCTGGTTCTGGAAGCTGCTCTGGGCCGTTTTCGAAAACGAGCGCGCGTTCTCTGTCGCCCTGCGCCTGGTCTATCTGATCAGCCGCAACGAGCTGCGCAAGGTCCTGCAAGCCCACCGCCCGCATCTGATCATCTCCGTACACCCGTTCATGCAGCATATCTTCCTGCGCTTGCTTGAGCATGAGGGCGCCGCGATTCCCTTCGCGACGGTCGTCACCGACCTGGCATCCTATCATCACGGCTGGTTTCATGCGCGGTCCG
>VYDA01000112.1:2829-6193 GCA_009843665.1 Caldilineaceae bacterium SB0675_bin_29
TTGTCTCCAGCGAGCCCGCGTCCGCGACAGCCCGTCGCCATGGCCTTCACGCCGGTCAGGTCCGCCTGCTCGGTCTGCCCGTCCGGCCCCCATTTGCCGGCGCCTTGCTGGATCAAGAGTCAGCGCGCGCCCGCCTGCGGCTGGTGGACACCGCGTTTACGGTGTTGCTGCTCGGCGGCGGCGAGGGCATGGGCCCGGTCGCGGCGACTGCGCATTCAGTTGCTCGCCGTCTCGCGGAGATGGGGAAGGACGCGCAACTGGTCGTCATCTGCGGCCGCAATGATCGTCTGCGCCAGTCTTTGCAACGATCAGACTGGCCCATTCCGGTTCAGGTATGCGGCTTTGTGGACAACATGCAGGAATGGATGGCCGCCAGCGACTGCGTGATCACCAAGGCCGGGCCGGGCACAATCGCCGAGGCGCTCATCTGCGGCCTTCCCATCCTCTTAAGCGGATTCATCCCCGGCCAGGAAGAGGGCAACGTGTCGTTTGTCGTGGAGCACGGCGTCGGCGCCTACTGCGATTCACCCGAAGGCATCGCGGCGACGATCAACGACTGGGCCGGAAGCAACGAACTGACACAAATGGCAGCCCGCGCCCGCGAGGTGGCCCGCCCCCGCGCCGCCTATGACATTGTCGATGAGATTGCGGAGCTTCTGGACGGGGAGGCTGCGCAGGTTTGAGGGGGCGTCGTGATGCCTGCTATCCTATCTCGTTGTCGCGACGCGAGCGTTCTTCCTTAAGCAGGGCTACCGCATCTGCGCCAATATCGGTCTCAGGGCGCTGAGCCAAACGTTTCTGCCACTCCCAGCGCACCAACTCCTTTTCTATTGCAGTGAGTACTGCTTCGCGCATGGTGCAGTTGTTCTCACGCGCATAGCGGCGCAGTCGCTCATGCAGCGTATCCGGCATGTCCTTGATTTGTAGGTTAGCCATGACGAGATTCTAGCAAGATGCTGGCACGAAATCAAAGCATCGGACTGCAATGTAGGGCTTCTATTTCCATCAGTTCTTGCCGCTTACATAGTTGAGCGCGACAATGGCACCATGATCTACGCATACCCGTGTGAACTCATCCCCGATGAAGATGGAGGACTGGTCGCCCTTTTCCCCGATGTCCCAGAGGCTATCACGGGCGGCAAAAACCGGACCGAAGCGCTAGCGATGGCCGAAGACGCTCTCGCCACAGCCTTGGCCGGATATGTCCACGCACAATGGGAGATCCCCACACCCAGCCAACCGGCCACCGGTCAGGAACTGGTCGCGGTAAACCGTTCAACCTGGATCTCTTGGTTACGATCGCGGGCGTGCCACAGGTCATAAGCCGTCTGCATGCCCAGCCAAGTCTCCGGAGCGGAGCCGAACGCCTGAGCCAGGCGCAAGGCCATTTCGACAGACAAGTCAGCATTCCCATTTACCAGTCTCGACATTGCTTGTCGGCTTACGCCCAGCCCTTGCGCCGCCCGCGTCACCGTCAGCCCCAACGGTTCCAGGCAGTCCCATTTCACGATCTCGCCCGGATGGGGAGGGTTGTGCATGGACATCATTTCTCCTCTTTAATGGTAGTCGACGTAATCAACGTCAACGGCATGACCATCCTCGAAACGGAAGGTTACTCTCCAATTGCCCGACACCGTAACGGCATAGTAACCCCAAAGCCCTCCTCAAAGTGGCATGCAGCCGGAATCCCGGTATATCCATATCGCGAGGCGTCCGACTTTGGTCAAACATGGCAAACTGTTGAACGGCAGGCGATTGGTCCAGTCTTGGCCTCAACCTGTATTCGTACTCCGGCCCAACTCCGGTATCCGCCGGAGAAACTCTTAAGGCAACTCCCAGAGCAGGCGCAGCGGCACCGCGTAAAGACCATCGTCGAAGCGAACGCTCGTTTCGCCATCGTACAGAACCACTCCACACGAGAAACGAATGCCTGCGGCTGCCTTGAGTTTGCGCAGGGCGCGGAAATCGGCTGTGGTCACGGTTGCGCCGGCCTTGATCTCTACGCCAGCCAGTGCCCGTGTCCCTCGTTCGAGGACAACGTCCACTTCGGCGCCGTCCCTGTCCCGAAAGTGGTAAAAGGAGACGGGGTCAGCGTGCCAACTCGCTTGACGCCGCAATTCCTGATAGGCAAAGGTCTCCAGCAACTTCCCCAATACGATACGATCTGCCATGAGATCGGCAGCATCTACACCAAGCAAGGCACAGGCCAGTCCAGTATCACCAAGGTGGAGTTTGGGAGTCTTGATGAGCCGCTTCAGACGATTACTGTGCCAGGGTGGTAGCTGCTCCAACAAGAACACTCGCTCTAGCAGGGTGACGTAATCCCGTATCGTGGTACGGCTGACTTGGAAAGGAGCGGCCAACTCGGAGAGGTTAAACAGAGTGGCTGTCTGCACGGCTGCGTGCCTCAACAGCCGCGGCAGCACATCGAGGGAGCGGATGCGGGAGATCTCGGGTATATCCCGCTCCATCTGGGCATTGAGATAGTTGCGATACCAATTGGCCCGTCGCCTGCCTACGGGCCGCATCAGAGCCGCCGGATACCCTCCCGATACGATCCTTTCCATCAACTCTTTTCCCAGCCGTTCCGTGTGCCGGCTCTCGAAACCGCGACCGAATAGGGCGTCCAGAAAGCCTGGAGGCCAGTCCCTGTTGTGTGATGAATCTGGGCCTCGCTGCAACTCACACTGCGCCAACGGATGCAGTCTGACCGTTTCCATGCGTCCGGCTAGGGAGTCTGACAGTGCCGGGGTCTGCAACACGTTGCTGGAACCCGTCAGCAGGAAACGTCCGGGCAACCGCCGGCGGTCCACTTCTAGTTTCAGCGCGGCAAAGAGTGCCGGTACCCGTTGCACTTCGTCGAGGATAACGCGATCGGGCAGTTCGGCGACAAATCCCAGCGGGTCGGCCTCAGCGCCTGCGCGGATTACTTCATTATCGAAGGAAAAGTAAGTGTAGTCTGCGTCTCTGCCGGATCGAAGGCTCGATGAACGGTTCCCTTCGGACGAGTATTCTGAAGTGCCGACCAGTTGTGCAAGGGTGGTCTTGCCGCACTGACGGGGGCCTTGGATTAGAACGACAGGAGACTCCTCCAGTGCCTCGGCTAAACGCCTTTCAATGAAACGCGGGAAAAGAACATCTTCAGCGATCGGACAATTGCAACCTTCTGTTACGGCTGATTGAAAGTTTGGACATCGGCTGATTGTAACTTTTTGTTTCGGCTGATCGCAACTTCAGGCATCGGCTGATTGAAAGTTTTTAATTCCGTCGCTGCTCTCTTGGCCCATCCGTACCTCTTTAGATATAGCTCTCAAATCCCTTTACCTGACAGAGGCGCATTCCACTTTGCCCCCGTTCTCCGTGC
>VYDA01000514.1 GCA_009843665.1 Caldilineaceae bacterium SB0675_bin_29
TGTAATAAGAGACAGAGCATGTACAGCGAAGCGCCCATGCTGGCCGAAATGGTCGCAGCGGGAGACCTGCCCCCCGTTGACGAACGGCTGCCCGCCAGCCCCGCCGTCTTGGAGGCGGTTGAGCAGGTCGGCAAGTTCGGCGGTACCATCCGTCGCGGCTTCAAGGGCGTCTCCGACCGCTGGGGCCCGACCAAGATGCAGAACGAGTCCCTCACCTGGTACAACATGGACCTGACGCTGCGCCCCAACATGGTCGAATCCTGGGAAACCAACGATGACGCCACCGTGTGGACATTCAACCTGCGCGAAGGGCTGAAATGGTCGGACGGCTCTCCGTTTGACAGCGACAGCTTCACCTGGTGGTACGAGAACCATTTCTCCAATACAGACCTTTCGCCGGCCGTTTCGCGTCGCTGGGGAACGGGGACGCCGCGCGTGCCCATGGTGGTGTCGGCTCCCGACAAGACCACGGTGATGATGACGTTCGAACATCCCAAACCGCTCTTCGCATTCGATGTAACGCGCTCGCACTGCTTCTCGCCGGGCCATTACATGAAACAGTTCCACATCGATCTGACCGATGACAAGGCGGCCCTGGAAGCCCAGATCGATGAAGCCGGCGTCGACTCCTGGGATCAGTACTACATCGACCGCAACTGGTGGTACCTGAACCCGGACCGGCCCAACATCGGCCCCTGGCTGTCGAAGAACGAGCTCTCCTCCGAGCTGTTCCTGATGGAACGCAACCCCTACTTCTGGCAGGTCGATGAAGAGGGCCAGCAGCTGCCCTACATCGACAAGGTGACCCACCGCCTCTTCGACACCAACGACGTCTTCAACCTGCGCGTCATTAACGGCGAGGTCGACTTCCAGTCCCGGCACATCCAGACGGGCAACTTCACGCTCTACAAGGAGAATGAAGACGCCGGCGAATACCGCGTCATCATCGGTACCTCGACCCGCCATGAAGTCGTGACCCCCAACCAGGGCGCACAGGACCCGCGCGTGCGCGAACTGTTCCAGAACCGCGACGTGCGCATCGCCATGTCACTGGCAGTAGACCGCGAAGCCCTGAACGAGCTCGTGTGGGACGGACTATTGACACCGCGCCAGTACAGTCCCCTCGATCAGTCGCCCCAGTACTACGCCAAACTGACCTAAGCCTACGCCGGCTACGACCCCGTCCGCGCCATCCAGCTCCTCGACGACTCCGGCTACGCCGAGCGCGATGCCGACGGCTTCAGTCTCTGGAAGGACGGCAGCGGCGAGACTCTGAGCTTCATCATCGAAGGCACATCCCAGCCCGGCACGCCCGAAGAAGACTCGGTCCTCACCATCATTAAGTACTATGCCGAAATCGGCCTCAAGGCGACCTACAAGGGGATGGAGCGCTCGCTATACACCGAGCACTGGTCGGCCAACACACAGGACGCCGTCTACTGGGGCGGGTACCGCGATCTGCTGCCAATTCTCACCCCCTCTCCCTGGATCGGTACCGAGCTCGACCGCCCCTGGGCTGGCGCGTTCGGCCGCTGGAAAGTCGATGAAAACGACGCCAATGGTGAACCGCCCCCGGACGGCCACTTCCTCTGGGATATCTGGGCGATCTGGGACAAGGTCAGCGCCGAGCCGGATCCGGCCACACGCGACGAGTTGTTCTTCCAGATTCTGGACATCTGGGCCGAAGAGATCCCGATCGTCGGCTACCTCGGACAGTCCCCGGCCCTGATCATCATGAAGAACCAGATGCACAACTACATCGGAGGCCAGCCGGTCAATGACGGGCTGGAGGACGAGCACTTCCTGAACCCGCAGCTGCTCTCCTGGGAAGATCCTGAGAATCACATGTAGGACGAGATAGAGCACGGGTAACGTGCCATAGCGTGCGCGAGCACGCTGTCGCATAAAAGACCCGAATTCGTGAAACGAATGCGGACGGCGCAACAGTTCAAATCCCTCACACACTGTTGCGCCGTCCAAATCCGGCGCCCACCATCTGAGACTGACAACCCCTATGGCATCGACCGAACGGCGGGCCCGCCCGCGATTTACCTCCGTCAAAACGTACAAGCACGCCGCCGGCCATCCCACTTTCTGGTATCCGCCCGAATGGCAGCTCCAGGAGACGGATACGCCCCATCCAGCCGTAAGCCTCTATCCGGATCCGTCCGATGAGGCCACCTTCATCTCCATCACAGTCCAGGACATGGGTCAGCCGCTTGCGGCGGAGGAAAGTTCGCTGCTCGTCGAAGGAATCGAGGAAGGGCTGAACCAACTGGATGAGTGTGTGGTCGAGAGGCTGGACGTCCTCGACGACGTGGGCGACTGGTGCCGGGAATGGGTCTGCACCTTCGTGCAGGATGGGACCACCCGCCGCCGCCGCGCCCGTCTCTTCTGCGCCGAAAAACATCTGTACTCGGTCGTGATTCAGGGGGCCACAAACGAACGCTATGAATACTGGCGGGGCATGATGGAATGGGTCATGTTGACCGTCTCGAATACCACTACCGATATGGGCTCGTAGACTGCCTCGTTCGGGGCGTTCTCTGAATAGACATTATCCCTGACATTCGAAACACTTCTCTTTTGTCCATTCAAAAGAAAGGAACTGAACATCATGAAGGACGGAATTGATCGTAGAACATTCCTGCGGATGAGCGGCCTTTCGGCCGCCGCCGCAGTTGCGGCGGCCTGCGGCGCGCCCGGCGGCGACGCCGAACCGGAAGCTGCGGACGAGGCCCCGGCGGCCGAGGAGGCCCCCGCCGCCGATTCGGGTACGATGTCCAAGTACAACGAGTCGCCCCTGCTAGCCGAGCGCGTCGCCGCCGGCACGCTGCCGCCGGTCGATGAACGTCTCCCGGCCAATCCAGTAGTCATCGAACCCCTTGAGGAAATCGGCCAGTACGGTGGCACTACCCGCGTTGCCATCGGTAACCCCAATCACCTCTTTGGCGATCCTCAGGCCGTGATGGGTACCGAACTAATCCTGCGCATCGCGCCCGACTTCTCCTCCATCACCAGCGGCCTGGCCGAGAGCTGGGAGTTCAACGAGGACGCCACCGAGCAGATCCTGCACCTGCGTGAGGGGCTCATGTGGTCCGACGGCGCGCCCTTCAGCGCCGACGACTTCATGTTCTCTTGGCATGACCTCTGGCTCAACGAAGAATACGCGCCCGGCGGTCCTCCCACCTCCTGGAAGGCGGGAGCTTCGCCCAGCGGCGACCCGCTGCAGATGGAGAAGATCGACGATTACACCATCAGGCTCTCCTTCTCCAAGCCCTATCCCCTGATCGTTCTCCACGAGACCTTCTACGCCGGTTCGCAGGGCGGCTTGTGGCAGCCCGCCCACTATCTCAAGCAGTTCCATCCCGAATACGGCGATGCCGACGAGATCGCCAAGATGACCGAAGAAGCCGGCTTTGAGGAGTGGCGCCAGCTGATCCGTGACAAAGGCCGTGTCGGGTCCACGATCCCTGCTCAGATAGGCCTGCCGGGAATGACCGCCTTCATCCGCGTCGACGACGCCCCTGACCACCACACTTACGAGCGCAACCCCTACTACTGGAAAGTAGACACTGCTGGCAACCAGCTGCCCTACATCGACAAAACGATCGTGTTCGTCATCGGCGACCGCGAGGTTGCCAACGCCAAGTTGATTGCCGGCGAGTTGGAATTCTCCGGCCGCCAGGCCGATCTGGCCAACATGGAACTGTACATGGCCAACCTGGAGTCGGCAGACCTGAAAATCAAGATGTGGAAATCGACCTTCCCCGGCCGTACCATCATCGTTCCCAACCATACCCACAAAGACCCGCAGGTGCGCGAGTTCTTCGGCAACAAGGATGTGCGCCACGCGATGTCGATTTCTATCAACCGCGAAGAGATCAACGACGTAGTCTACTTCGGCCTGGGCGAACCCCGCCAGTGGGCAGCCTGGCCGGGCTCCAAGTACTACGAAGAGGGCGATGAGTCGCACTGGGCGCAGTTTGACCCGGATATGGCCATGGAGCTGCTCGATCAGGCCGGCTACTCGGAAAAGGACGCCGACGGCTACCGCCTCTTCCCCGACGGCTCGCGCGTAAGTTGGGTAATCCAGCTCGACACCGAGCAGGCCGATGTCCTCGATGTCTTCGAACTGGTCGTCGAACAGTGGCGTCAGGTCGGCCTCGACCCGTCGCTCCGTCCAATCAACCGTTCCCATCTGAACGAGCTGGTTGCCGCCAACGATATGGGTATGTCCGGCTGGGAAGGCGACATCTCCGACATAACCTGGGTCTGGTGCTCGCGGCTCAACCACCCCGGACAGTGCAACGTACCCTGGGGCAAGGGCTATGACATCTGGCTGGACGGCGACCAGGAAAGTGAGATCGCCGTCGAACCGCCGGACGAGGTCGCTTGGGTTTACCACCGCTGGCAGGAGATGATCGACGCCGTTACCGAAGAGGAGCACGTCGCCATCGCCCGCGAGCTGTGGGAGTGGTTCTACGACTACCTGCCCGGCTTCGGCACCGTCGGCATCCCCAAGCCTGTGGTGATGAAGAAGAACCTGACCAACTTCCCCGACGACGGTGTATGGGGCTTCTCCGTGATTCGGGCCGTCCCGGTACATCCCGAGCAGTTCTTCTATAAGCAGAGCTAGAATCAAAGATAAGCTGAAGGCCGGCGGCCAGTTTCCTACTTGCCCGCCGGCCTTCAGATACGTTCCCGGTTAACTGTTCGTCACTGCACTGTCATGCGCGAATACATCCTGCGTCGCGTCCTGCAACTGATTCCGACGCTTATCCTCATTTCAATTGTCAGCTTCACGATCATCCAGCTACCGCCGGGTGATTACGTGACCACCTACGTGGCCAATCTGGCAGCGGCCGGCGAGGAGCTGAGCGAAGAGGAAATCGTGGCGCTGGAGGCCCACTACGGTCTGAACCAGCCGGGATACATTCAGTACATCAAGTGGATTACGAACTTCGTGCAAGGGGATATGGGGCTCTCATTCTATTGGGATCGCCCCGTCAACCGGCTGATTGGCGAGCGGCTGATGTTGACAATGATCATGTCATTCTTCACACTCCTCTTCGTCTACGCCATGGCCATCCCCATCGGCATCTATTCCGCCGTGCGGCAATACAGCCTCGCCGACTATGTGTTTACCTTCATAGGCTTCATTGGTCTTGCGACGCCGAACTTCCTTCTTGCACTCATCTTCATGTACATAGGCATCAAGGCCTTCGGCGCCAGTGCCGGCGGCCTCTTCTCCACCGAGTTTCTCGACGCGCCCTGGAGCGTTGCCAGGGTCTGGGACATGCTCAAACACATGTGGTTGCCGGTCGTGATTGTCGGCACTGCGGGCACCGCGGGGACCATCCGCGTGATGCGCGCGACAACGCTGGATGAACTTGGCCGCCCCTACGTCGAGACCGCGCGGTCCAAGGGCCTGCGCGAAGGTCCGCTCACTATGAAGTACCCTGTGCGCGTCGCCCTCAACCCGATCTTGAGCACCGTCGGCTGGCGGCTTCCCGAAATTGTCTCCGGCACCGTACTCGTGGCGCTCGTGTTGAACCTGCCGACGACCGGGCCGCTGCTCTGGCGTGCTCTCATGTCGCAAGACCTTTATCTTGCCGCCAGCATGATCATGATACTGAGCACGCTCACACTGGTCGGCACTCTGATCTCGGACATCCTCCTGGCATGGGTCGATCCGCGAATTCGCTACGGGGAGCGAGGTACGACATGACCACTTCTGCCGCGCCCGAGCCGGCATCCTCGCCCTACGAAAGTGGAAACCTGTCCGATCTCCTCGAAGCCGAAGGCACGATCGGCGAATCCAGAACCCAGTTCCTCACGCCGCGACAGCTGATGCTGCTCCGTTTCAAGCGCAATAAGTTGGCTGTTATTTCGTTCTGGTTTCTCGCCCTTCTCTATCTTTCAGCGCTGTTCGCCCCGGTCATCTCGCCATACGACAAAACGCACCGCTTCAACAAGCATCTCTATCTTCCTCCCAGAGAGATTCATATTTTTTCTGAGGACGGAGGCCTGCAGCGTCCCTTCGTCTACGCGGTCAAAATTGAGACAAACAAGGAGACCTTTACTCGCGATTTTGTCGAAGATCGCAGCCAGCAGTATCCGGTCCAATTCTTTGTGAAAGGGGACCCCTACAAGCTCTGGGGCCTCTTCAGGATGGACC
>VYDA01000347.1 GCA_009843665.1 Caldilineaceae bacterium SB0675_bin_29
CCCCCCAGGCAGACCGTACACAGAACATGGCTTAGTAGCTACCGTTGGAGAATGAATCTCTTTAGTGCACTTGGCAGCATCTGCCACCGTTATTTTCTTGCAGCACAGTTCGCATAGCCACGTCACTTTCCCCGTGCGTAGAAGACGCAACCCGTGGCTCTTTGTTCTCTTCCGGGCGATGTCGATTGCTTGTCGCCTTCATTTCAGATAGCAGACTATCGCCAACCGATTAACGAGAAGTACGGGAGGCGCAAATGGAGGCTTAGGGATCGGTTAAGAGGTAGTTAAGAGGTGGCTCTGTGTTGGGGAAAGAATGTGAGGACTTTGAGCGGTTGAATTGGAGGGCTGCAAAACGGGAAGAACGACTAGCTGTCCATCTGTGTCCGATCGCCATGCCGGGCAGCGGGAAGTGTAAACGAAAATGTGCTGCCCCGATTCTCGATGCTGTCTACCCAGATCCGGCCGCTGTGCGCCTGAACGATATGCTTCGCAATCGCGAGCCCCAGACCCGTACCCAGGCTGGCGCGGGCGCGATCCGTCTTGAAGAATCGCTCAAATATTCGGTCCGTGTCTTCGGCGGGGACGCCAATGCCGGTATCGTTAACAGAAATAGTCACTAGCCGGCCCCCGGGCTGTGATTCTGCTGAAATCTTGACCGACCCGCCTGCCGAGGAAAACTTGAGGGCATTGTGTACAAGATTCGTAACCACCTGGTGTATGCGTTCGGCATCAGCGTAAACACGGGGGAGACGCTGTGGCAGGTCGACGATAAGGTCGATTTCGCTTCGTGCGGCAAGTGGCTGCAGTCGTTCAACTGGCGTCAATACAGTTTCACTCACCGGCACCGGCTGAAAACGGAACGGAACTTGACCTGATTCGATGCGGGAAAGCTCCAGGAGTTCCCGCACCATCTGCGCCAGGGCATCCACCTCCGTTTCGATACGGTCCAGAAACCGTGGAGCGGCCGCAGGGTCGTCGAGAGCGCCGTCGCGTAAGGTTTCCGTTAGCGCCTGTAACGATGCAAGTGGTGTCCGCAGTTCATGAGAGATGTTGCTTACGAAATCGCGCCGCACGCGTTCAAGCCGGTGCAGTTCCGTCATGTCCTGCAACAGCACGATGAAACCGTCGCTGCCGCCGGCCACGAACGGGAGCGCAACTACGCGTGTCATTCTGTTTCCCCACTGAAAAATACTTTCAGCCAGTCTACCTTCACGCCGGCAGGCCTCCCACGTCTCCACGATGCGGTGATCCCGTACAATCTGTGCCAATGGCTGTCCTCGAACGCTCTGCTGGCTGAAATTCGAAGGATGTGAACCATCTGGCCGGTCCGGGGACGTTGCCGCGCTGTCTCTGCTTTCCCCTACCTCTTTAGATTCGGCAGCAGAACCGGCGCTCCTCCTCGATTCGAAGCCTACCATGCGCGCCGCAACCAGGTTGCAGAGTCGAACTCGCCCTTCGCTGTCGAGTATAAGGACGCCGTCCAGGAGGTTGTCAAGGACTGAAGTCAGCCGCTCCCGCTCACGAGTTACCGACGCAACCTGCGACTCCAGCCGGTCCCGCATTCGATTGAAAACTCTGGCTAGCTGTCCCGCCTCATCCGTCCCTATCGGCTCAACACGTACGCCAAGCTCCCCTTGGGCCAGACGCGCAGCCGCATCAATCAAATGACGGAACGGTCGCGCCGTGCCCTTGGAAACTACAAACACGATTCCGACCACCGCCAAGTATGCCATCAGCATCACTATCAGCACCGCCCGACGCAGTGGGTCAAGTGCTGTGTCAATCTCGGAACGCCGTACCGACACGCGCACTACGCCCACCGCCTCGTCGCCATCGCCAGAATCTGGACTCCTGAGGTCGTCCCTCGGGGGTGCAATCGTCGCAGCCGCGTACAGCATCTCGGTGCCGAAAGTACGGCTGAGGCGGGCGCTGTATCCGGTCCCTTCTTGGAGCGCCGCCTGGATTTCAGGCTCCTCCTTGAGCCCGGCCATGGACGACGGAGCGGCCAGCGAATCTGCCAGCACACTGCCGTCTGCAAGTACGATAGTCACCCGCGCATTCAGCTGGTCTCCCCAGGCGCGCGCGAGTCGGACCAGCTCAATATCGCCTGCCTGCCAGCGCGACTCGGCCAGCCCGTCGCGTAGCTGCCGGTCTTCCGACAACAGTGAGGCCTCGGCACTAAGGCGATGCCGATGCTGGTCCAAAAAGATTTGCCTGAATTGAGATAGGGAAAAAAAGTAGAGAGCCGCTAATGCGGCCGCGGTCGAAAAGCAAAACGGAACAACGATTCGCCAGCGGATCGAACGAAACCCAGGCATCTGCTGAGGCCGGACCGGCAAGTCACTCTCGTAAGGTAGAGTGACATCAATATGGGCACCCTCGCTGGCGCGCTCACCCGTCAAAGCGGTAACCGATGCCCCGTACTGTCAAAATGCGGCTGGGATGGGCCGGGTCGACTTCGATCTTCTCTCGCAGCCAGCGGATGTGTACGTCCACAGTTCTGCTCCCGCCGTCGAAGTCCCATCCCCACACTCGCTCCAAAATCAGGCTCCTGCCCAGGGCGATACCGCGGTTGCGAGCAAGAAACAGGAGCAGCTCGAACTCTTTCGGTTTCAGTGCCAGAACGTCGCCGTTACGCCGTATCTCTCTCCTGCTCTCGTCAATCACCAGATCATCGAACGTGAACACCGTGCCGCCATTGCGCGACCCATGGACCGTCTGGCCTGAGTTCTCCAGCTCTTCTCGGACCAACCGAATGCGGCGCAGGTGCGCCCGTACTCTGGCCAGGAGTTCCCGCATGCTGAACGGCTTCGTCAGGTAATCGTCCGCACCCACTTCCAGGCCGACAATCTTGTCAACTTCCTCATCTTTGGCTGTCAACATCAGAATCGGCAGGCTCATCTCCTGTCGCAGTATGCGGCAAACTTCAAAACCATCCAGGCCCGGCAACATGACGTCAAGGATTACCAGGTCCGGCTTTTCTTCCTTCGCAATTGACAACGCCTGAACGCCGTCAGAAGCAGTGACTACATCGTATCCCTGCCGCTCGAGACTATACTTCAATGTGTCTAGCAGTGTCGGCTCGTCCTCAACGATCAACAGCCTGGTACTGTTCAAGGCATATGTCCCTACGACGGTCCTATTCTGGCGATTTCCCTGATCTTCTATGACCCGATTCTGAATCCTGCAACAAGACTGGCCGGTCTTGCCCTTTCCCGGCCCCTGCTGTCAGGACTCTAATGCAACACCGCTCTTTCGTGCAAAGTACCACCGCGGTCGCTGCGGACCTCGACTCCGACCTCGGCGCCGGGAGGACCGCGTAGAACCCATTCCGTCCAGGCGCGGTTATCGGTAGGGCTTGCCGCGTACATCGTGCTTACTGAGAGCTTGCCGCTGCGGCCCGCCAGGTGGCCCAACTCTGTCTTTGCCTTTCCGCTGGCCAGCCTGACGCCTTCGGGCAGGTCCAGCTCGACGCGAACCGGCCGCGCCGCCTCTCGCTTTCGACCCTGGGCACTCGTGTAAGTTGGCAGAAATCCGCCGTTTTCCACGATCAGCCGCAGACGGTAGTCACCTTCATTCGTCAGCCTTTCGAGCGTCAACCTATGTATTGTCATACTTGGCAGCATGTCAGCCAGCGACAAGGCGAATGCCGTGTTCTTCTCCGTCTCTTCGCCCATGAAGCTGTGCGGAGGATTTCGCCACGTGAAAATCCGATTGTAGCCGCCGATCTCAACCGGCCCAAGCTGCGGATGCTCGAACGGGTACCAGTCAACCAGAGCCGCTTCTGCCGCGTTTTCTTCCAACCACCTCAGTATCTTCAGGTCATCTTCGTGCGGGTGTTT
This sequence comes from Caldilineaceae bacterium SB0675_bin_29, assembly GCA_009843665.1. GTDB lineage: Bacteria > Chloroflexota > Anaerolineae > Caldilineales > Caldilineaceae > Bin5. The sequence continues at coordinate 3,843 of VYDA01000347.1, forward strand.
ACGCATCCACTCAATGAAATCCCTGTCCTTGATCCCGGCCCTGCCCGGCAGATCCCACAGTTCAATCGTAAAAGAAAAAATGCCAAAGTGATCGTAAACCCAATCGTCAAAACCTCCCGTCGTGACCTCCTTTGGATGATATCGGAATCCGTGATAGACCGACAAGCAGGGGTAGCCGGTCAGCTCCTTTCCTCTTTCGCCCATCAGCTCGAAAACCCAGAGGTCGCTTGTCTCCATCTTCTCGTCCGGCTGAGTACTGTACGGTCGAAGGATGACGCCGCTCTGCGTATGATAGGTGACCGCCACGTTGATATTTCGGTGCCGGCTGATGAAGTCGACTGCAGCTCGAATCTCCTTCTCCGACGCCGGAAACGGACCGGCGCCGGCCTGCGTGGACTCCGGCTCCCACGCAAAAGGGAAGTTGCGGTTGAAATCCAGGCCCTGAAACGGTTTGGCCACCTTGATCTCCACGCCGTCGAACTCTTCGAGGCGGCCCTCCGGCAACAACCTGTAGTAAGTCCCCCCATGTTCGTCCGGCCCCCGCTTCTCCATCAACCGGCCGTCCAGTGTGCTGACCTTCCAATCACCATGGGGGTCAGGGATCCGCATCTGCAGGATGCGGCCGTCGCCGTCAATGTCCTCTTCGTGCAGACCTGCCAGCGGTTCGGAAAATGGATAGGGCCTTGTACCCGAGCGCACATACTTCGGGCTGTCGGAAAGCGCCAGGGCCGCCCCATCGGGATTCAGCCGCGGCACGATGTAAAACGCAACTGTGTCTAGCAAACGCGTACAACGCGAGTCGCTGCCATAGCCGGCCAAAAGCGTGTGTGCGATATGCAACGCTACCGTCGTGCCGGCTATCTCCGTAGCGTGGATGTTGGAATCGATCCAGATGGCAGGCTTGTCTTCGTCACTTCCAGTGTCCTCATTGGTCAGAGTCAGCAAATGGATCGACCTGTTCTCATGACTCTTGCCCAATTCAGTCACCTTGACTAGCCGCTGATGGTTTTGCGCCCAACCGTTCAGAACCGACTCGACCTCATCGTTCGTGAAATAACGGTTAAAGTCCAAAATCTACGCGTCCCCCGGATAATGTGACCCGCTTAGCAAAAAGACTGTCCGACTCCTGGAGCCTCTCGATTATTCCCGTCTCACGGTGAAAGCGCCATGAGTAGCGCCGTAAGTAGGCCGGCTCTCTCACCAATCTTGTCGACTTCGATGTGTTCATGATCTGCATGTGCCCCATGCCCCGGTACTCCCAGGCCATCCAACGTGGGCACGCCCAGTGCACCGGTCAGGTTGCGGCGCTGCCGCCGCCAGTCCCCCCTTCCTGCAGATCCAGGCCCATCTTGCGCCCAATGTCCTGGGCCTGCTCAAAAAGTGCTCCTGTGACCGCCTTCTCCAGCGGCGGACGATTCACACCGCCCGTCACCTCAAGTTGGATCCCGGCTACTTTGGGCTTGAGGCCCAATATCTCTCTGTCCACCCGCTCCATCTCAGTCGAATCCCAAGCCCGTACATCGACGAAGGCCTCCGCATGTGCAGCGACAACGTTGGGACGTGTCCCCGCAGCAACAACGCCAACGTTTACAGTGGTCCCCGCTTCCATATCCGTCAGCCTGTGCAGAGCCAGGACCTGGTGCGCCAGTTCCTCGACTGCGCTGACCCCCTTCTCCGGTTCCACGCCTGCATGCGCTGCCCGCCCGGTTATCGAAACCGAATAGTGTGCCCCGCCCTTTCGTGTCGTTTTCAGCACGCCGCCGGGTAGCGGCGGCTCCATTACCAGGACATAGGCCGCCTGCCGCGCCTCCTCCTCTATCAGCTTACGCGACGTCTGGCTGCCGACCTCCTCGTCCGAAGTTGCAAGCACGGTAACGGGGCGCGGCAAGCGCAGGTTCATGCTCTGTATGCCCCGGAGCACGTACTCCACCAGGGCCAGACTTGACTGCATGTCGAAAATACCCGGCCCGTAGGCCCATCCCTGGTCGTCAACCCGGAATGGATGGCTCTCCAGAGAGCCGACAGGCCAGACTGTGTCGTAATGGCACAGGACCAGTGCTGGCGGAGACGCCGGCTGGGCAATATGCTCCGCGTTCAGAAAACGGGCCCGCAGGTGGTTTCCGCGTTTCCTGTTTTGGAGTATTTCCGTCTCCAGTCCGGCTGCCGAGAAACGGTCTGCAAGGCGGGCGCAAAACGCATCCAACCGCTGCTTTTCGTCGGTTGGCGTCTCCTCCTTCACATGCTCGGCAACTGTCTCAAGAATCTGCGACTCTTGTTGCTTGAAAAAGGGGATAAACTTTCTGGGATTCATCTCGAGCTCCTGCCAAATAGAGGGT
>VYDA01000018.1:0-5076 GCA_009843665.1 Caldilineaceae bacterium SB0675_bin_29
GCCGCGAGCTGCTCTCTCTCCTCTCACCTCCCCCCTCTCTCCTCGCCCGAAAGGCTCAAGCTGCAGCCGTCCCAGCATGCGCGGCGTCAGGCGCGTCGACGCATCCTCCTCCTGCAGAAGGGCGCGCACCCGTTCGGGCCGGTGCATGTGAGGTTCATCCAGGGGCAGCCCCAGCCCGTCAAGACCGGCGACCGGGACCAGGTGGGTTGTGCAGTCGGGAATAACCGGCTCATGCGGCGCCGGCGCCTTCACCGGCCGCCGCCGGCTGCCGTCGCCCTCGATCGCGATCAGGCTGATGCCCAGATCACCCGCCCGCGCCGCCAGCGCGTCCACAACCTGCGGGGGCAGGCCCTGCCGTTTGGAACCTGTAAGCGTGGGGTCGGTTGAGCCGCTGCCGGCTCCGGCGGACCGGGCACCGGGCGGAGCCCAGATCAGGCAGTGCCCGTGCCGCGCCAGCTGTGCCTCCAGCGCAGCCCAGTCAACTGCGTCAGGCCTGTCCGGCGTTACTTCGAGACGGGCCGGCGCCTGCTCCGCCTGCGCCGCGAAAATATGGGTGGTCGTGGTCGTGACGACGCGACGCCCACCGCCCACCGCCTCCTCCGCCAGCCGGAAAAGCGCGCTCGTCTTACCCCCGGCGCCCACCAGCGTTACAACCGAGAGTTCGTCAGGCGCCAGGCGCAGAGCATGATGGAGTTGCATGAAAAACCGAGGTTACCGAACGTCAGTGCCGTTGCTGACTACTAGCCACTCGCCCGTCTGCCCCCAGTGACCGTCGATCTCCTTCTCGCCGTCGCGCATCGCCAGCAGCAACGCGTCCTGATCGACCGGCAGGGCCAGGCAGCGAACGCCCACCGCGTTGCAGATGGCGTTGGTGATCGCCGGGCTGATCGGGATCGAGCTGATCTCACCCACGCCCTTGGCACCATAAGGCCCATCTGCCGTTGGATGCTCGACGATGTGGCTGTCCATCTTCGGCGTCATCTTGATGCCCGGCATCTTGTACTGACCCAGGCGTTCGGTCCAGGGGACACCGTCTTCGACGATATAGTTCTCGGTCAGAGCGTTGCCGATGCCCATCACGATCCCGCCTTCGATCTGTCCGAGCAGGCTCAGGGGGTTGATCGCCCGGCCAACGTCGTGGGCGGAGATCACCCGCTCCACCGCCACCTCGCCCGTATCGGTGTCCACGCTCACCTGCGCCGCGTGTACCGCGTACGAGAACGCGAAGTGCATGTCGCCGCCCGTCCCCAGCGGCTGCGTCTGCGGCGCCCAGTATTCATAGCGGATCTTCGGCAACCGGTTCTCGGCCAGCAATGCGTTGACCGCATCCGCGAAAGAGACGCTGCGTGTGGATCCCGGCAGAATCCCGCCCGCGCTGCCGTTCGTGCCGTCGGCGCCTTCAACCGGCAGCTCCGCCCCGTGCATCTTCGCCAGGCGCCTCTCATCAACGTACGCCAACCCCTCATGGAAGGCGATCACCTCCGGGTGCGTGTCGAACTTTTCAGCCAGAACGTTCTGCATCTGCTGACGCATGGCCCGCGCCGCCAGGCGGGCCGCGTTGCCGCTCACATACGTCTGGCGGCTCGCCGTTGACGGGCCGCCGTCGGGCGTCAGGTCCGTGTCCATCACCGTCACGTGCACCTTCTCGAACGGCAGACCCAGCTCCTGCGCCGTGCAGGCTGCCAGCACGCCGACCAGGTTTTGCCCCATCTCCGCGCTGCTGGTGCGGATCGCCGCCGTGCCGTCCGGGAAAACCTCCACTTCGGCCTCCGCCTTGTCCGGCGCGCCGCCCCCCAGGCCGGTGTTCTTGTAGCCGGCCGCGATGCCCCAGGCGTAGCGCTTGCTGCCGATCTGGACCGGAGTCCAGGGGTCGGAAGGCAACGAATTCGGGTCAACGTCCTCCGATCTCTTGATCTCTTCTTCCACTTTGTCAAGGCATTCGAGCAGCCCCACGCTCTCGACCAGTTCCTGGCCGGTGGCCGTCTCGACGCCGACGCGCATCACGTTCTTCCGCCGTAACTCTGTCGGGTCCATGCCCAGTTCTGCCGCCAGAATGTCGAGATTGCTCTCCACTGCAAAGGCCGACTGCGTGACGCCAAAGCCCCGAAAGGCGCCGCTCGGCGCGTTGTTCGTGTACATGGCGTAGCAGTCGATCCTGGCATGGGGCATCACGTAAGGGCCGGTTGCATGGGTCGTGGCGCGTGTCATCACCTTTTCGCCCAGGCTGGCGTACGCCCCGCTGTCACCGTAAAGCTCCGCCTCCACCGCGACCAGCGTGCCGTCGCGCAGGGCGCCCGTCTTGATGCGGATGATTGTGCTGTGACGTTTGGGGTGGAAGATCAGGCTCTCCTGCCGGCTATACAGAATCTTCACCGGTCGGCCCGTCACCTGCGCGGCCAGCGCCGCGTGGATCTGCCCGGCAATGTCCTCCTTGCCACCGAAGCCGCCCCCCATCAACGTGCCGATCACGCGCACCTCTTCGTCGTCCAGGCCCAGGCTCTTGGCCACCTGCCGCCTGTCGCTGTACGGGATCTGGCTCCCCACATAGACCGTCAGCTTGTCGCTGTCGTATTCGGCCGCGCCCCTCTCCTTGCTGGTCGACGGGCGCACCCCGCTGTAACCCGCCGGCACCGCCAGCGCGCACTCCGGCTCCAGAAAGGCGTGCTCGGTCATCGGCGTACGGTAGGTGCGCTCGACGACGACGTCGGACGCGGCAAACCCCGCCTCCACGTCGCCGTGCCGCACCTTGATATGCTTGAGCAGGTTCCCGTCGGGACGGTCCGGGTGCAGCTGCGGCGCGTCTGGCTGCAACGCATCCCGCGGATCCGTGACCGCTTCCAGCACCTCGTAATCGACGCCGATCAGCGCCAGCGCCTGCTGCGCGATCTCCGCCGTCTCTGCCACCGCCAGCGCGATCGCGTCCCCGACGTAGCGTGCCGGATAGCGTCCGCCCGCAAAAACCGGCCAGTCGTTTTCAACCAGCCCGTGCCGCGGGTCGCCCGGCACGTCCGCGTGGGTCAGCACCGCGTGCACGCCCTCCAGCGCACGCGCCGCGTCCGCGTCGATGCTGCGAATCCGCGCGTGGGGATGTTCGCTGCGTAGCGTCGCCCCGAAAAGCATCCCGTCGAACCTATAGTCATCGGTGTAGAGTGCCGCCCCCGTCACCTTGTCGACCGCATCCGGCCGCTGCAGTGGCTGACCGATCTGCGTCAACGGCTTCATCACCGGCGGCAGCACCGCATCCGGCATCCTGCCGGTGCGCAAATACTCGCTGGCCGCCTTCACCGAGCTGATGATCGCCGTGTAGCCGGTGCAGCGGCAGTAGGTGTCCTTCAGGCACTCCTTGATCTCCACCTCGCTCGGGTCCGGGTTCTCGTCCAGCAACGTCTTGGCCTGCATGATGAACCCGGGCGTGCAGAATCCGCACTGTGTCGCCCCGTGGCGGATGAAGGCATCCTGAAGCGGATGCAGTTCCGGCGCGCAGTTGGGATCATCCTGGGAGTCGGGCCGCATCTGGGCCAGCCCTTCGATCGTCAACACCTGCGCGCCCTGCGCCTTGAACGCCGGGTAGATGCAGGAGTCGACCGACTGGCCGTCGACGATGACGGTGCAGCAGCCGCATTCGGCCTCATCACAGCCAATCTTCGTGCCTGTCAGCCCCAGGTCGTAGCGCAGTACCTCTGCCAGGTAACGGCTGGGCGGTACGTTAAGACAGCGCTCCTCGCCATTGACGGTCAGAGTAAGTTGTGTCACGTATGTGCTCCAGTCGGCATGAACGATGGTGGTTTCCGACGGGACGCTTTCGGGGTCGCAGTCCGCCTGCCACTGCAAACTGTTCTTACAGGTGGTTCAGATACAGCTGTGGATCGTTCAGAAATCCTCGCGTCACGCTCACGTGCTCCAGTGATTCCCAGGACACGGGCCGGGGGGGCGACTGGTCGAAGTTCAAAATGGTGGCACCGGGATAGGCCATCAGGATTGGCGAGTGGGTGGCGATAATAAACTGGGCGTCGCGGGCGACCATCTCTTTCAACAGGGCGAGCAGCCCCACCTGCCGCAGGGGCGAGAGCGGCGCCTCCGGTTCATCCAGCAGATAAAGTCCATTGGGCGCGAAGCGGGCCTGAAACAGGGCCAGGAACGCCTCTCCGTGAGAGCGTGCGTCAAGTCCGTCTCCGTAGCTCTCCTCAATGGCGGCCAGTTGGCCGGAGTATGCCATCTTCGCCATGCTCTTGGCGAAGTCGGAGCGGCCCTCATACTCCGCGTCCACGTTGGCCATCTCCGTCTGCAGCTCCGCCTGTATCTGGGCGATGCGCTTGGCAAAGCCGAAAAAGTCCTCGGCCCGCAGGTAAAATCCCCGTCCCGTCCGTTTCGTCCAGCCCAGGCGCAGGTGTCTCGACAGCTGCCGCACCGTGGCCAGTGATGGATCGCTGCCGGCCTCCTCCGCGCCAACCGTCGGCAGACGCACAGCAGTGGCCAGCGCTTCCAGAAATGTGGACTTGCCGCTGCCGTTTTCGCCCACGAGAAAGGTCACTGAACTCTCGAACTGAACCTTCTCCAACCGGGCGATGACAGGCACATTATAGGGGAATGTCCCCTCTTGGGGGAAAGAGGGCTGTTTTTCAATTGAGGTCAGGTGGATCATCGCCTGGGCGCACCTGCTTCACTGCAAGAACAGTGACAATCGCTCGAGCGGAGCACTGGCTACACATCCTCCTGCTCTGTGGGCGCGTCATTCATGCGCGCCCGCTCCACCGATATCTGCAGCACTCGCCTCAGCAGCACCCCTATCATCTCATGGCGATACGCCTGCGACGCACGGTACTTGCTGGTCCGCAAACTGGCCTGTGTCTGGGCCGCGGCAATGGCCTCTTCCACCGCGTCGTCGCCAAATGCCTCAGCCGTCGTCAATACCTCTTCCGCACTGGTGGCGCGAAAGGGCGTCGGGCCGGCCGGCCCAATCGCAATGACCGCATCCTCCACCCGGCGCAGCGTTGCATCCATCCGCACTCTGGCCGCGATGCCCAGGACCGGCAGCGCCACGCCCTGCGGCCGCATGATACGGTCAAAGGCGTTACC
>VYDA01000018.1:5086-6113 GCA_009843665.1 Caldilineaceae bacterium SB0675_bin_29
GCGTGGGCCACATTCCCGCCCAGCGTCGCCACATTGCGCACCTGCGGCCCGCCGATGACGCCGCAACTCTCGGTCAGGCACCTCGCATGCGCGCGCAGCAGCGGGCTGTTCTCAATCTGCGTATGCGTGATTCCGGCGCCCAGTACGATCCATCCGTCCTCCTGAGCAACGCGGTCGATGCCACCAATTTTGGTCACATCCACCAGCACCTCGGGCGCATCCGCCTGTTCGGCCTCCATATCGAGGATCAAGTCCGTGCCCCCGGCGATAATGCGGGCCTTGTCCTTGTGCTGATGCAGCAGTGAAAGCGCTTCAGCAACGGTTGCAGGCGTATGGTAAGCTCGCCACCGGGCCATTGCGAAAATCCTAGTCAAAGAATGAAAAAAATTTGCCGAAGTATAGCACAGTAGATTTCCTTTTGGAAACGCACGCACCTCTGGTGTGCATCCCAAAAAAGGGGTGAGTTCTCGCATACCCAGGAAGCCATCAGGCCACGGTCGCCCCCGTTCCAAATCTTGGGCAGATCAAACGGCGTCACTCTTTTCTCTCTCCTCTCCACTCTCTCCTCGCCCTTGTGCCTGCCCCGCGTCTCTTCAAATGCCGGTAAACAGTTTCAGCCACCGCTGGCACTGAATCCTCGCCAGACTGTTCCTACCGCCAATCTGGGATGCACTCTCGGAAAGCGTATGCTCTTGCAAAATCAGAGAGGATTCCACAAAATTTTATCTCCTTGACAACTCGGTGCGAAATAACTACCATAGCAGATGCTTTAACTTCGGGCAGGTCTGGTTCCGTGTTTACAACCCCAAAGGAGAGTAAGAATGAAACCACAACTGCGTTTTTGGGCACTTGCAGCCATCTTCATCCTGCTGCTTCCCATGATTGCAGCCTGCGGCGGTGCAGCGCCCGCAGCGGAGGAAGCAGCCGCCGAGCCTGAACCGGCGGCCGAGGCCGAAAGTACGGAGGCAGAGGCGGATTCGGCCTATAACGAAGCCCCCATGCTGGCAGACAACGTCGCCACCGGCGA
>VYDA01000614.1:0-2443 GCA_009843665.1 Caldilineaceae bacterium SB0675_bin_29
GAATATAGTGTATCTGGTGGAGAGGAGGAAGCAGCGAGAAGTTGGGGGTAGTTTGGGTGGGAGGCGGAGCGAGGGAGCCACTCCACTTCCTTCGCTCTCTTCTCCTCGGTTATTGCTCCCGGTCGGGATTGAGCAGCCAGGCTACGAGGGCCTGGATCTCGTCTTCGCTCAACTTTTCGGCGAAATTCTGCGGCATCTGGCCGGCTTGCTCGTAAGTTTCGACTACGAAGGCAGTAGGATTGACGATGCTCTCGTAGACGTATTCTTCGGCGGTCATGCCTTCGACGCGGGTGCCGGCGCGTTCGTACAGGTCGGCAAAGTTGGGGCCGTTCTGGCCGTAGAGATCGACCTGTCTTTCTTCGAGGTTGTGGCAGGCGAAGCAGGCTTCGCCCGTCCAGATCTCCTGGGGCGAGCGGATGTTGCGGGCTCTGTACTCTTCGAGGGCGGCGGCCTGCTCTTCTTCACTGAGCAGGATGTGGGCCGTGTTCTGAAACTCCATGGGCTTGATAACGTCTTCGAAGGGTTGGAAAGGGTCTTCTTCGGGCGTTTGGGCCAGGGCGGATTCTTCCCAGTTCATAACAAATTTGGCCAGATCTACGACCTGATCGCCGCGCATTGGCCCACCAAACTTTCCGTCCCAGGTGGGCATGACCTCCGGCCACTGGCTTTCGACCTTGCTGGGTCGGCCGGCAGAGATCGTCAAGAGGACGTAATCTTCGAGCGACCCGACCCAGCCGACGTCCCTGAGGCGTCCTGTGTCGGTGAAGAAGTAGTAGCTATTGAGTCCGGGCCCTCTGCCCAGAATACCCTGACCGTCCGGTCCGTGGCAGATGACGCAGTTGTCGGCGTACATCTTGGCGCCGTTCTCGATGGAGCGGCCTTCCCAGTTGATGGTCTGCGCTTCCATGCGGGGGTTTTCGCTTACCAAGACCATCAGGAGGACGACGATGCCTACGAGTGAGGACAGAATGCCCCACATTATTTTGGCGATCGGGGACCTTGTGTAGAGACGATGCATAGTTGCTGTATTACTCTCCTACAAGAGCGCCGGACAGACTCTTCCAGCCGTCGGCGACTTGACCGAGGAAGAGGTGTTTCCAGCCGTACTGCTCCCAATAGAGGGAGTCTTCATGCAGCCAGAAGGATTTTTCGTAGTTGCCGGCCGTCCCCTCGGCGTCGAACCAGGTGATCTCCCAGTGGAGCTTCTTGAGGCCGGGCTGGGCCTGGGAAATTGTCAGGATGCCGATGGGCGCGTTGAAGTCGGGATCTGTGCGGCGGTAGTAGTCGACGGAGTTTTCGAACTCGTGCATGAGTTCGAGGAATTCGTGGTCGTGCACGTCGTACTCTTCGTCGGTGCGCCAGACGCCAAGGGGAAGATGCTTATAGCCGATTTCACGGGAGAGGCCTGAACCTTCTTCGGGCATCACATCCTGAACGATTTCGACCGAGGGGGCGCCTTCGACAGCGTATTCGGGGGTGCCCATCCAGCTCCAGATAATCATGACGGCGCCGGCGACGATTCCGGCGACGATGGCGACTTTGCGGTCTTTGCCGCGGCGGCTGGGGTTGTAGTCGAGGTAGGGGATAGCCATGAGCAGGACGAGCAGGACGCCGGGCAGCAGGACGCCGGCGATAAACTTGTCTGCGATTTTGAGCAGCCCCTGCAGCCAGTAGAAGTACCAAGGCGCGACGGTATGGAGGGGCGTTGATTGCGGATTGGCAATGTGCTCCAGGGGAGCCTGGAAGAAGAAGACGGTCAGGACGATAAGCAGCGCGGTCATGACAGTCAGGAAGCTGGTCTCGTCGACGAGGACATCGGGCAGGTAGTAGACGCGCTTGTCGGCGGGGACGCGGTTGGCGGTGTCCTCGCCCACTTCTTCTTCGTCGGCGGGCAGGCTGATGCCGAAGTGGACGACCTTGTAGTAGTGGACGAAGAAGAAAAGGATCAGCAGCAGCGGCAAGAAGAGCACGTGCAGCAGGTAGAAGCGCAGGAGGCCGTTAGCGCCGATGTCAGGTGCGCCGCGTGCGAGCAGGTTGACGGTTTCGCCGACGACGGCGGGGGGCACGGCCTCGGCCATGGAGGTGCCGATGGTGACGGCCCAGAAGGCGAGCTGGTCCCAAGGGAGGAGGTAGCCGGAAAAACTCAGGAACAGAGTCATCACAAGCAGGAGCACGCCGGTGAACCAGGTAAACTGGCGCGGCGGTTTATAGCTGCCAGTCAGGTAACAGCGGACCATGTGGAGGGTGACGATAGCCACCATAGCCTCGGCGCCGAGCCGGTGCATATCGCGCAGGAACTGGCCAAAGGGAATGTTGGTCAGGAGCAGGATCATGTCTACGTAGGCGCGTTCCGGCGAGGGCGCGTACCAGATCATCAACAGAATGCCGGTGATGGTCTCGACGATGAAGAGGTAGGTCGAGAGGAGACCCAAGCGGTAGGTAT
>VYDA01000614.1:2453-5776 GCA_009843665.1 Caldilineaceae bacterium SB0675_bin_29
ACGCTCTCGTGGTAGTAGGTGGGCTTGATGTGGAGCAGGAAGCCTTCGCTATGGGGCTTTAGGCGCGGGTTGGGGCGGCCGGGTGGTTCGCCCTGCATCATGCGTCGAAACTCGCCTACATCGATGCCGGCGGTGAGGCGGGTGAATACGTCGTCTGCCTGGGCAGCGACCGCGCCGAGAACTCCTTTTTCGCGAATATTTTCTTGGAGTCCCATCTGGATCTATCGTCTCCTGGTAAGGTGAACTCAGGTTGAGGACGCTCGGCCTCTAGCCGCGGTAGCCATTCAAAATCGGACTTGACATACTTGGCAACCCTTCAATCATCGTTCCGGTGTCGACCACAATCTCCGCATCAGGAGCGGGAATGCTGGGTGACAAAATTGCATTTTCTACATATTTGGTCTTTGCTACGACCTCGCGGCCCGTAACGATCTCAATCACGAACTGGTCCAGCGATCGAGGAGCAGGGCCCGTGATGTAGTGCCCTTCCAAGCTGAACCGCGACCCACACATGGGACAATCAAAGCGAGCATTCGACGAATCCCACCACAACTTAATCCATCTGGTGCCAAAGGTATGTGTACACAGATTGAAGAAGGCACGCGGGCCTTCTTCAAGACCGACCAACCAGAACCTGCCGTCGACATGGTGTTGCGGTTCGCTACCGAATGGCGGCAAGTTGGCGGTGGTGCCGAGGTAGAATCTGCCTCCAAATACGTTTGCGGGTTGACGCGGGTACAGGAACTGATAGGCAACCAGTCCACTTCCTGCAGTCATTGCTGCTAACGTCCCGACCCAGACGTATGTAAGCAACTCTCTGCGGCTTAAACGCTTGTTCTCAGGACCTGCGAGTGAGCCGGACAGTTCAAGTGTCGGGAGAGCCGCGCCGGCAGTTGCCGATTTGGAACCCTCTAGCCAGTTGCGCCGATGTTGCAAGTCTGGTTGGGCGGTCACTTGGGCCGGACGCTCCTCTCAGGAATAATCTCCTCTACAATTTCCGCCTTGTCATGCGGCGTCTTCATCCAAGTGGAGCTCGATAGGTGTTGCGACTGTTTTCGCGTTCGCGGGCGAAAGTGCAGCCGGTTTGCCCTGTAGACGTTTACCTGTGTCGACAATGATTTCAGCCTCGGGAGAGGGTACGGCCGGGGCGGCGAACAGGTCGCCTGCATCGGACGTTTCGGCAACCACGGAACCGCCCTCTACGACCTGGATCAAGAAATGGTCGAGAGATCGAGGTGCAGGGCCCTCGATATAGTATCCTTCACGGCTGAACTTGGAGCCGTGGCAGGGACATTCGAAGCGGTTGTTGGAAGGCTCCCACTTGTACAGGCAGCCGAGATGCGTACAGACCATATAGAGGGCGCGCGGGCCATCATCGGAATTGATAAGCCAGAATTTGCCGGTCGCGTTGCCTTCGGGGTCGATGCCAATTTGAGGCAGCAGGTTGGCGGCGCCGAGATTGAACTCGCCGCCGAATTCACCTTCGCGGAAGCGAGGGTACATGAACTGGTAGGTAGCGAGTCCGCTTTCCAGGGTAAGAAGGGTCAGGGCACCGCCCCAGGCGTAGGAGAGGAATTCGCGGCGATTGATGCCTTCCTGGCCGGCATCGAAGCCTTCGAGAACGGCGGCGCGGCCGACCGGTGCGACTCTGTCTGCAGCAGCGGCGGCGGCGCTGCCGTTGCTTTGGACGGCAGTTGGGGACTGCGCCTCCATTGTGGCTGCGGCGACTGCGGCCGGGGCTTCTTCCACGGGCGCGGCCTCTGCGGCGGCGACCGGTTCCGCTTGGGCGACTGCTGCGGGCTCGGGTTGCGGGGCTGGCTCGGGCGCGGCTTGTGCGGCCACGGCAGCCGGTTCGGGCTGTGGGGCGGCGGTTTCTGGTGCAGGCGCGGAATCTGCGGCTTCACCGGTGGTGCCGTCGCGGGGCGGCAGCATCTCGCTCACATCGACGCCGAGTCTTTCGGCTGCCGACTCCCGGGCGCGGTTAACTCTTTCGAGCCATGCCTGGTTGACTTCGGCCATTGTGACTGGTCTCCTTGGAGATGCGGGAAGCCGGTCCTACATCTCGCCCCTTGCTCATCCTGCCAGTGGGTAAGACGACACAGGTTTCAATGCCTGGCGGGACGGCGATGCATCGTTCGATAGAGCCGAATTGAGTATAGCAGGGGGAAAGTACATTGTCAAAATTATCACAAACGATCTGGCTGCGTTTTTTGTTCGCGTTTCAGCCTGTCCCATTTGGCCTATTGAGAGGGTGAACGGAGTTTCCTGAAGTCGGAGTAAGAAGCATCAAAGAGCGTCTGACTGATATCGTGTGCGAAACTGGGATGGGTCAAGAACGAGATAGGATTCTACATGTAGATCGCGCAAGAAGTGGCGATTGGCTGAAACCAAGTAAGGAATGTTCATCCACTCGACAAAGGCTCCAATGAAAGCGTCACCTTTTGCCGGTAATCCAAGACCTACATACTTCTCAACCAAATTCAGAGGGATTGGTTCGTCGACGACATATGCGAAATCAGAAAGAGCAAAAAGCCGATTGAACCTACGCACCTGGCCAAGCGTAATCAGGTTTCGGTTCACTTCCTGGATTATCAACCGGGGAATGACCACGGTGATATCTGCTCCAATTGCGTTGACCAACCATAGAGAGTCCTGATCGGTTTCCTGTAGAGCAGGTATAAAGACGCTACTATCGATACAGATGAGCGTACTCGGCATCAAAGATCTCACGCCTCGTCTGGCGCAATTGCTCGACGACCTCTTCCCGGCTCGAACCGATGCTCAAGCCGCCGTCACGTTTGATTTGCTCGCGTAGCTCCTTGAATTCTCGCACCCAAGTGCGCCTCTGGTGGGCTGTCTCTATGAGCATCGCGACGAGGTCGTCAGGGTTGGTCTCTGCTTCGACAGCAAGTTCCTCTGCCTTTGCGTAGAGGGGGGCTGGCAACCGAAGTGTAACTGTCTCCAAACCCATGTCGCTCTCCTTTACAGTTCTGTTTTTCTCCTTGAAGATTTTACCACACCGGACCACCTTTCCTTAGCAAAGTCATTGAGATTGTGGCATTTGCGAAACCTTCGGTTTCCTATTGGTCTGGTTGACCTCTCAATTGTTCGAGACTTGAGGAGACTTGCACTCGCTGGCCTTTGAGGTCTTCGAGTTTGTCGCGTTCGCGCTGGACTACGTGCTCGGGGGCCTTGGCGATGAAGTTTTCGTTGTCGAGTAGTCCGGTGGTGCGGTTGATCTGGTTGTCGACGTTGTCGAGCTCCTTTTGGAGGCGCTTGCGCTCGGCTTCGAGGCCGACCATGCCGGCGAGGGGGAGGTAGGT
>VYDA01000614.1:5786-6109 GCA_009843665.1 Caldilineaceae bacterium SB0675_bin_29
CGGCGAGGCGCGCGAGCGTGGGGAACAGGTCTAGGTTGCCCTGGGCCAGGGCGCGGCCGCTGCCGGCGAAGACGGCGGCAATGCGGCGGCCGGGTTCGACGTTGTATTCGGCGCGGGCGTTGCGGATGGCGCGCACGATTTCCTGGATGCGGCCGAATTCGTCTTCGGCGGTGGCGTCGCGACTTTCGGCGGGCGCGGCCCAGCGCTGGGTCATGAGAGCCTCGGCTTGATCGGGAACAGCAGGCAGGTGGCCCCAGATGGCTTCGGTGACGTAGGGCATGAAGGGGTGCAGCAGGCGCAGTGACTGCTCGAGGGTGTAGGCG
>VYDA01000724.1 GCA_009843665.1 Caldilineaceae bacterium SB0675_bin_29
GTGTACTGGGAAGACTGACCTGGGCTGTCACCGGCGCCGCCTTCGGTCGCTACCACGAAACCGAACGCGTTCGCGGTGGCGACGATCCCCTGACCAACGTCAACCCCGCCTGGTATTTTCGCAAACCCGGTGGCGGACCGCTCTACGATATGACCGTTTACGGTCTGCACGCCATGACAGGAATCCTCGGGCCCGCCAAGGGCGTAACCGCATTCTCAGGCGTACGCGTCAAAGAGCGGGAATTCTACGGCGAGATGTTACCGACCGACATGGATGACAACACGCTGATGGTCCTCGACTTTGGCGACAGTCTGTTTGCCTTCGTTTACGGTGTAGCCGCCGGCGGCCGCCCCAATATGGGCCGGCCGCTCATTTTCGGCACTGAAGGGGTAATCAACGGGGGCATGCTCAACGGCGAACCGTTCGCCTATCCCGGCCGCGAGCTCGAAGAAGCGATCGACTTGAATGCCTCATTGCCCCACGTGGTTGGCGACCATCGCGGCCTCGAAGAGGCCCACGTCTACGAGGACGTGATGCAGCTTGTCGACTGGATCCGGGAGGACATCCCCACCACCTCCACCGCCGAACACGCCCGCCACGTCATCGAGATCTTCGACGGCGCCTACCGCTCGGCCCAGTCCGGTACTGCCCAGGCCTTGCGGACGACCTTTTAGCGATTTCGCCGGCCCAGTCTTCGACTCCGTTGTCAGCGGCGTGATCAGAAACATTTTTGTCAGCGCAACTACAATTCCTCATATGATTTGCCGCCTGAAGTTGGCGGAGACTGCGAATGCATATCACCATCGATCTTGACGATAAGTTGATCGAGGACGCGATGTCCTGTTCAGGAGCGACCACAAAGCGTGAAATGGTTGAAACCGCCCTGCGTCTGCTTGTAAAGTTGAAGTCGCAGGAGAAAGTTCGCAGCTTGCGCGGTCAACTGCGGTGGGAAGGCGACTTGGAGACCATGCGCCTGTCTTGCGCACCAGTCAAGGCGAACTAAGATTCAGCAACCCCCGTAATGGAGAATTGTCCATGGCGAAAAACTTCCGTATCGGCGTCATAGGCTTCGCCCATATGCACATCAATCATCTGGTCGAGCGCTTCGCCGCCCACCCCCAGGCCGAACTGGCGGCATGCGCCGACACGCCGCGGCTGGTCCCCGAACTGCGCACGGCCCACTATACGCGAGACTGGAACCTGCGCCATGCCCTGGACGATCTGGGGATGCCAAAGGCCTATGACGATTACAAAGAGATGCTGGCGCAGGAGTCACTAGATATCGTAGTCTGCTGCTCCGAAAACGCGCAGCATCCGGAAGTGGTGGAAGCCTGTGCGCACAAGGGCGTACATGTCTTGGTCGAAAAGCCCATGGCCTCCTCTCTGGCTGACGGCCTGCGTATGGCCCGCTCAGCCCGCGCCGCCGGAATCGAACTGATCGTCAACTGGCCGACAACGTGGCAACCCGCCGCCCACAAAGCCAAGGAACTGATCGATAGCGGCGCCATAGGGCGCGTGCTGAAAGTCAAGTTTCGCGGCGGCCACCTCGGTCCGCTGGGAGCGGGCGTCTCCCATCCGGGCGGCGACGAGGAAGGCACAGCACTCCCGCGTAAGCTGTCAGGCGTCGAACGCGGCGCCACATGGTGGCATCAGTCAGCCGCCGGCGGTGGCGTCATGCTCGACTACTGCTGCTACGGCTCGCTTGTTGCTCGCTGGCTGGTGGGCGAGCCCGCCACTGCCGCCATGGGAATGCGCGCCAATCTGAACAGCAAATGGGGCGATGCTGAGGACAACGCCGCCATGATCGTCCGCTTTCCTCAGGCGTTGGCAATTTGTGAAGCCTCCTGGACGACCCTCGACCACGGCGTATCCCCCGGGCCGATCGTCTACGGGACGGAAGGCACACTGGTGGTCGATAAGGAGAAGCCCGGTGAGTCCCCCAAAGTACGCATTGAGAGGGGCGCAGGTCGGACCGAACTACGCGACTGTGATCCCCTTCCTGCCGACCGGTCCGACATCGCGCAGGAGTTCATCCACCGGCTGCAGACCGGCGACCCCTTGCACCAGACGCTGGATCTCGAATTCAATCTGGAAGTAATGGCCATACTGGACGCTGGCGTGCGCTCCGCCGGCACCGGTCAGCTCGAACAGGTCGACACAGACGCTTGGCGATTGGGCTAAACACGGAAACGGGAGGCAAGAGGGTGATGGATATCAAGACCGCTTTGTATTCTCTCGGCGTGCGCGACGACACGCTATCGGCCGGCGAAAAAAGGTCCCTCGATGAAGATGGATACTTGCCGCTTCCGGGCGTTCTGAAGCCGGCGCAGGTGCAGGCGCTTCGCAATCGCCTACAGGAGTTGGAAGACGAAGAAGGCGAGGACGCCGGCAAAGAGGTGCACCAGGAGGACGGCACCGACCGGCTCGCCAACCTGGCAAACAAGGATCCGCTGTTCGATCAGGTCTGGGCCAACCCGAAGGTGTTGGCGGCCATGGCCCATGTCCTCGAGGGAGATCTGAAACTTTCCTCCCTCAACGCGCGCGCCGCCCTTCCGGGCCATGGCCTGCAGGCCCTGCACTGTGACGGCTCCCATAACAGTGCGGACTTTGCGCCGGTGATGAAAGACGGCCGCCGGCGCTATAATGTGTGCAATTCAATCTGGCTGCTGAGCGACTTCACGCCCGAAAACGGCGCCACCCGGCTTGTTCCCGGCTCACACCTGTTTGGCGTGGACCCCGGAAATGGTATGGAGGATCCGAAGGCGCCTCATCCCGACGAAATCCTCGTGCAAGGCAAAGCCGGCACGGTCTTCGTTTTCAACGCCTTTACCTGGCACGGGGGAACCGTCAACCGATCGGACAGCCCCCGCCGCGCCCTACACTGCTACTACTGCCGCCGCGACCTCAAGTCACAGACCGACCAGCGCGGCCTGTTCCGACCCGAGACTGCCGCCCGCATCAGCGAAGCGCAACGCGTCGTGCTGGGAGTCTAGAGCCGGCCGCGTAGATGCAGAGTAACGGGCAGTCAGTTTGATTGAACTTCCGGACAGATCCCGCCCTGCAGCCCGCGCCGCAGGTGCCCCAACACTGTCATGACCTCCCTGCCGCCCAGCAGTACATATATTCCGAAAAACGCAAACCCACCCCCGCTCGCGCCGGCCAGGATGAAGAGCACAGGCGGCATCCGTAGTTGGTGTAGCACCAATACCACTACGCACATCCCCAGGCTGCCCACAAGCGCGCGTCCCAGTGTCGCCCCCAGCATCGAAACCTCCACGCCGCCCACCCTCAGATTGAGCCCGAACATCGCCGCCGCCAGGACCGCCCCTGCAACTGAGGTGGCCCAGGCCAGGCCGGCGATGCCATATGGCCCGACCAGAAGAACGCTCAAACCGGCATTCATGACCATCCAACCAAGCGTCGCCCACATAGGCACCTTCGTATTGTGCTTGGCGAAAAAGGTTAGCGTGAGCACGTCGTACGACGCTTCGCCCAATAGGCGCACCGCAAAGATCGCCATCAGCAGATAGACCAGCGCAGTTGATTCAGGACCAAATTCCCCTCTTTCCAGGAGAAATGCCACCGCCGGCCTTCCCAGGACCAACAGGCCCAACCCGGCCGGCAGCAGCAGTAGCCACGTCGCCCGCAATCCTTGCGTGATCGTCTGACGCAGCCTCTGTCCCGACCCCACATTGTACTGCTCGGCCATCGTCGGAAAGATCACCGTCGAAATCGCCGCCCCAAAGAGAGACTTCGGCATCGACAGCATCACCAGCATAGCGTAGTGGAATGCGGCGATACTGCCTGCCGGCAGAGCAGAAGCCAGACGTATGAACACCAGGTCCACCGCCTGAAAGGCGCCCAGAGTCACGATACGCGGGCCCATCAAACGCAATACCTCCCGTACACCTTCAAGCCGCAAATTGAGCTGCAGCCGCAGGCGAACTCTCTGACGCGCCAGGGCCGGAAGCTGTACGAGTATGGTAAGCGCCGCGCCCAGGACGCTGCCCCAGGCCATGCCGTAGACGCCCCAAATCGGCACAAGCAGGATCATCCCCGTGATCTGTCCCAAATCAATCAGTACCCTCCCCAAGGCCGGGGTCAGAAAGTGCTGGTGCGAATGGAGCACGCTGCCTAACACACCGGAAATACTGATTAACCCTGCGGCCATCAGAAAGATCCGCATCATCTGAACTGTAAGAAGCTGGGTTTCGACAGGAAAATGGGGAGCCAGTACAACCCGTACGCGCCAGGGCGCCGCCAGGATGGCAAGGAAACAGGCTGCCCCCATTGCGATCAATGTCAACGTCAGCACTGTCCCCGCCAGCGATTCAGCTTCACGTCGCCTGGCCTGGGTCAAATAACCGGAGTAGACGGGGATGAATGCGGCAGAGAGCGCGCCGGCGGCAATCAGTGCCAGCAGAAGCTCCGGCAGCTGGTTCGCCGTCGCAAAGGCGTCAATTTCCGGGCCTGTGCCAAAGAGCCTTGTTGTCAGCAGTAGCTTGACAAAGCCCGTTAATTTGTCCAACCCGAAGATGAAAAAGACGAGGAATGAGGAGCGGACCAGATGCGGCGTACGCGATTTCGAGAGTTTCATCTGACCGCCGGCAGGCAGCGAAAAGACAACTGTAAAGCGGGAAAGGGCCGTTTTGTTCGACCCTCTCCCTGTCAGCTATTTACTTTTACCTGAGCGTCCAGGTTCCACTGTTCAGAGCGCTCAGCGAATGAAGTGCAAAGTCGATCTCCGTCGCTGAGTTACTGTGTCCTTCTTTGCATGAAGCGACTTGATCACTCACCAGGAGGAAGCCATTCGCATACTCCTGGAACGCTGCACAGAAACCTCTCTCCTCAGCCGTCGCCCAGCCAAGGTCGCCATAGATGTCGTCACTGTTCTCCCACAGGTAACCGAATCCTCGCACAGGAGCCTGGAAGCCTGTAGGAGGCGTACCCCGGACCGACGTATAGGTCTGGTCGTCCCAGTCATCGTCATATCGATCCCACGAACTGCCGTTGACGAATACAAACACGGCATCGTCGTTTTCACGCCAGATCATGTGGCCGGTCTGGAACGGCTGCCATGACGACCACAGAATTCCGCCTTCTGCCTTGGGACATCCATAGCTGTCATAGTCCCAAAGATGCTCCAGTTTCCCGTGCACCTCGACTTCACACACAAATGCCCAGCTGCCCCCATCCAGCGCCTGAATGGTACCTGAGCCCAACACGGTCTCCGACACCAGGTTAGTCGAGCTTTCAAAGCAGGATTGGACGGTATCGCCGGCAAACAATGTGCCGTTATCGAACGCTTGCGTCAGCATGCAGGCACCCTTCTCTATATCGGTTGCCCAGCCCAGGTCCGCATGGACATCGTCGTTCGTTGCCCACAGATAGCCAAAGCCCCGAACTGGCTCGTGCATACCTTCGGGGACAGTCCCTCGCGTCGACGTATATGTCTGGCTGTCCCAGTCATCCGAGAATCGAGTCCACGCCTCCTCGTCGGTAAATACAAACACGGCATCTTCATCTTGCCGCCACAACATGTATCCTGTCTCGAACGTTTGCCAGGCCGACCACAGGGTCTGACCCGCAGAGGCCGGACAACCAAGCTCACCTTGATCCCAGTAGGGCTTCAATACACCGTGAGTCTCTGTACTGCAGACGAATTTCCACGTTCCACCTGTCAAAGCCTGAAGGGCGTTCTTGGTAAAAACTGTCTCTGAAGCAAAGTTATGTGAGTTCTCGTGACACGTCTGTACTGTATCGCCGATGAGCAGTATGCCTTTCTCGAACCGCTGGATCCGGGCGCAGAAGCCTTTCTCGCCGCCCGTGGCCCAA
Source organism: Caldilineaceae bacterium SB0675_bin_29 (assembly GCA_009843665.1). Lineage (GTDB taxonomy): Bacteria > Chloroflexota > Anaerolineae > Caldilineales > Caldilineaceae > Bin5. The sequence goes on from VYDA01000724.1 coordinate 5,836, forward strand.
CCCAAATCGTTAAAGACGGTGTCATTCGTTTCCCACAAATAGCCGAAGCCCCGTACGGGTGACTGTAGACCGGTTGCCGGCGTGCCCCGATTGTTGCTGAGTGCCTGCTCATTCCAGTTGTCCTCGAAGCGCGTCCATTCGCCATCGTTCGCATAGACATACACAGCATCCTCAGTCTGCCGCCAGATCATGTTGCCGCCCTCAAACGGCTGCCACGCAGCCGAAATGGTCGAAGCCTCCGCACTCGCACAACGTAGCGA
>VYDA01000509.1:0-874 GCA_009843665.1 Caldilineaceae bacterium SB0675_bin_29
GCTTGACGCATTGCAGCGCAATCTCATTGGCGGCGCGGCCATGGATGTAACCGAACCGGAGCCGCTGCCGCGCGATCATCCCCTCCTGCGGCAGGACAACTGCCTCATCCTCCCTCACTTGGGCAGCGCAACCTTTCAGACCCGCTACCAGATGTCCCGCCGCACGGTGGACAATCTGCTGGCCGCACTGCGCGATGAGGAGATGCTGAGCCGCGTTGTCTAGTCGGGAAAGTACTGTTGCCGGACCGCACCGAGATCAGGCTACTCCATGCCTTCGGGAGGACGCAGTAGTTCGGGGGGCGCGTCAGGAGGCGCACTGAGGGTTAAGAGAAACGCCTTTAACGCCGCACTCTGTTCCTCGGTAAACGCAAGTGGTACCAGGTCCGAATGACCGGGAAAGGCCGGCGGCGCGTGATTGTAGTGCCGAATGACAGCTTCTAAATCGGGAAAGATGCCGTTGTGCATGTAAGGGGCGGTTTCGGCTATGTTGCGCAAGCCGGGCACCTTGAAAGCACCGACCAGTTCCTCCCCTTCCAGCTTGATGAAACGCAGCTCCACGCACGCCTCCTCACTCGCATCGCTGAACTCGCCCAGGCAGTTGAACATGTCCTCGACCACCTGCATCGTCGCCTGTGACCGGCCCTGGTCGAACTTGCTCCCCTCCGGCAACGGCAGTCCGATATTGTGAAACGATCCGTTGGTAAACAACGGACCATTGTGACAGTCGGTACACTGGCCCTCACCAAAAAAGAGCCTTAACCCCTCCGCTTCCTGCGGACTGAAAAGCTCCGACATCCGCGTTCCGTCGTTGGCGAGCGCGGCCGCGGCATAGTCGTCAAAACGGCTTCGCCCGGTCAGTATCCTGCGTGAGTAG
>VYDA01000509.1:884-6067 GCA_009843665.1 Caldilineaceae bacterium SB0675_bin_29
CTGCGCGAGTAGGCTGCGATGCTCTTTCCGATGTTGGCGAAAACGCGATTGATCGCGCCGCGATCCGCCTTACTCATTGCCTCCCAGGCTGCTAGCGCCGTCTCGTCCTCCACGGGGGCGGCCTCGGGGGGAAAACGCGCCGTGTCGCTGAGATCGGGCGCCGGCCCGAACACCGCCTCGTACTCGCTTGAGTATTTGCTCAGCACATAGCGAGCGTGCGCCGTCCGTGTACCGCCGTGTTCGATCGGAGCCTCCTGCGGCGCCAGCGCCTGCGCCCACTGGCTGTCCTTGCGCCCGTCCCAGTAATACCAGTCGCTGTAGGCGATGCCAACGATCGTCGGCGTATGGCGGGGCGTATCAACATTGCGCACGTTGGCAAGAATCTTGCCGTCCGTGAAGTATCTGTCAGGCTGGTGGCAGGTCGAACAGGCGACAGTTCCGTCGGGGCTGAGGCCGCTGTCGAAAAAGAGAACATGGCCGAGAGCAACGGCATCGGGATTGTCTCCGACAGCGTTCGAAGGGTCTGGCGGCAAAGATGGCAGGAGGTCGATACTCAAAGATGCTATCAACCCGCGTTCGGCCTCGGTCCAGCGGTGCGCCGCAGAACTGCCTGACCCCAAAGTGGGGCCCCCTCCACCTGAAGTGCTATCGAAGGTGCCGCGAATGCCGACCCCGAAAGATCCGCCGCCAATCAGGCCGGTAGCGATCAGGACCACCGAAACGAGGAGTATCAGCGCCAGCGAAGCACCGGCAATGAGTAGGCGGCGCACGTTCTATTTCAGTTCGAACTCAAATGTTACCGTGTCGCTCTGTCCGCCGGAACTGACCTCAAGTGTCAGAACCCAGACACCTCCCATGTTGAATCGCATTCCTTCCAGCAGGTAGTCTCCCTCGCCGAGATTTTCAGTTACTCGCGGCGCGGTGGGAAAGCCGTGGTTATGTTCCGGCATCCCGCCGTCAATCGCGATCTCCGCATCGGTAACTGGACTGCCGTCTGCGGTCTCAACGTGCAACGTCCACGCATGGGTCTCATTTATTACGACAGGATCCAGTTGACTTACAGCGCTGACCCTGAATAGTCCGTTCTCGGTCACCTGTGTCTCGAGCGAATCAGCCGTCATCGAGCCCCCTGACATGTCCATGGACATTCCGTCGTCCATCTCCATGCTGTCACCGCCGGCTTCCGACCGCGTAATCGGGTTGCAACCAGCCAGCACTAGCGCCACTGCCAAAAAGCAAACCAGTATTCGAATTCTCATTCCCCTTCACTCCGAACCATACAGTACCGATGAAACACGCTACTGGCAGTATAGCACTGCCCGCCGCGCCAGGTTGTCTTTGTGATTACATTGTCGTTATCGACTGGATAGTGAGCGCCCCGGACGATGTTACATCGTGACGTCAAGGTTTCCGCCCATAGAGAGGAGTGATCAGAGATCGAAAGAGGTGAAGCTGTCTTTGCGACTTAAGGCAGCTGACGCACTGACGGCATATGAGGCCACCAAATCGGCGTATGAGTCAAATGCGCAAAAGGCAGTGTAAGTAACCAGGGCTCGTTGACAAATGGCTCAACAGGGAATTGAGCTAGTAAAGTGTGGCTGACCCGCGCCTTCGCACAAGGATATTCCCGGTAGCCTCTGAAGTTCTTCGCGGCCCTTCGTGGACAAAAAGGTTTTCACCGTGGCCTTTCGCAGCCGTCTCTTCCCAACGCATGTCACGCACCAAGCTCGCGCCACCGGGCCGCTAGACTGTCCAGCTTCTGCCGGAAACCCGGCTGCTCTATAACCTCACGGTTGACCGGGAACGCTGGTAGTCCGCCCCTGAATACCGCCAGCAGGCTCTCGCATGCAATGGTTCCGTTCATTTCATAAAGGTCGTCTGTCCACGCCAGTGCATGCGGCGACAGGATCACATTCTCCATCCCAATCAGAGGATGATCGAGGGGCAGCGGCTCCGGTTCCACCACGTCAAGGCCCGCACCGGCGATGGCCCCGGCCTGCAATGCCGCCACCAAGTCCTCCTGGTTTACGATCGGGCCCCGTGCCGTATTGATGAAATAGGCGCTCGGCTTCATCAGCGCGAACAGCCGCGCGTTTATGAATCCCCGCGTCTCCTCGGTCAAAGGACAGTTTGTAATCACGAAATCGGAACTGCTGAAAATGGTCTCCAGGCTCACAAGTTCCACGTTCAGCGCATCGGCCCGTTTCGGGTCCAGATACGGATCGTGAGCAAGCCGCCGCCCCAAGTCGAAAGGCCCCAGCAGCCGGAACATCTCGCCGCCAATATTCCCCATCCCGATCGAGCCCACCGTCTTGCCGCTCAGTCCCAGCCCCGATGTCTGCGCTTTCAGGTCCCAGCGCCCCGTGCGCACCAGCTTGTCCTTTGCCCACAGCTTCTTCGCCAACGCCAGAATCAGCGTCAGAATCGCCTCCGCCACCGGCTTGCGCACCGCGTCCACCGCGATTGCCAGCAAGATGTCGTTGGCGGTGAGCGCCTCCGTGTTAACGAGGTCATAGCCAACCCCCCAGCGGGCCAGGCATACGAGCTCCTCGTTCCCCGCAACGGTCGAGGCCTCGTATGGGCTTCCCAGTGCGATGAGGCCTTCAAAGCCCGCTATGGCTTCGGACGACACCGGCTCGCCCCCGCCTGCGTCATAAAACGCCCACTCAACGTGGGGCAGAGGATCAACCAACCTCTCCAGGACCGGTTCGATCGTGCCCGGCGCGGCCGTCTTGAAGCCGGATGATACACCTATGCGGAAGGGCCTGGGCATCGGTTTTCTCCTTTCCTGGAGGCTCAACAATTACACTGCTTATCAGCAGTGCGAGGCTCTACACGACCGGAACGCAAGGCAGGTTCGCGGCCGGACATCTCCGTTTCCAAATTACGCTTCTTCTTCCAGGAGAGATGGACGTGAGTTGAAATAGGGCTTTTCGAACAATATCTTCTGGCGGTCCGTCAATGCAACCGTCTGCGGCGGCTGCGAATATTTCGCGCTCCACGACTGCTGTCCTGGGCTGTACTTGTAGAGCAAGGACCGCCGGTGAAACTCTGCGGTCCAGGCCACGGTCCCGTGCGTAAGCGCCTCCGTGAATATGACGACAGACCCGGCCGGCGCCGCCGGCGTGACCACTGCCTCGTGCTCATCGTGTGCGACCCGGATGCCGTCGGGACACCGAAAATTCGCCTTGTGGCTGCCCGGAATCGCGCAGAAACCGCCCACGTCTGGCCCGGTCGGTGTCAGATTCCACGAGACCACCGTCAGCCCGTTGAACATCTGGCCGTTATTATAGTGGTAGAACTCCGGCGGGTCGTAGGGCGTCGCCCCACCGTGCAGGCGTAGCCGTTCAGTTCCCGCACGCATATAGATGCCGTAGTAATGGTCCAGTCGGAAGCCGTCCCCCAGGATCGTCATGAGATATGGCATGATGCGCTCATGGTCCAGGAGAGTACAGAATGCCTCGTCCCATTCCAGGAAACCGCCAAACCTGGCGCCCATCGTGTCCAGCTCCGGCCCCGGCAGTCCCTGGCTGTCTATCAACGCGTTCAGTTCTTCCACTTCCCCGGCAGACAGCACGTCCTCAACGACAAGATAGCCTCGCACATCGAACAAATAGCGTTCTACTTCGTCCATCGGCCCCCTCCTCGCCTACTCGATCCGGTGCGCCCGTTTCCCGGGCCTGGTCTTGATCTCTCCCACCCTATTCCACGAGATTGGCCTCGATATACTCCCAGTTGATGTCCTGGCCCAACCCTGGCAGCTGCGAAATATGCACGAAACCTTCGTCGTCCATTGGGTCATCCAGGCAGTTGAGCCAGGGCGCCGGCTGCTCGTAGTCGATGAACGGATGCAGCAGACCGCGCTCGTAATACTGGCCCGGAATGCCCATCGCGCACAGGGCATGAAAATTGCCCGGACCGCCTCCGTGGACCTCCATTCTCATCCCGAACGACTCTGCCAGGTGCGCGACCTTCATCAGCGGCGTAAGCCCGCCAAGGTCGCCGACACCCCCCCGTACCAGGTCGCAGGCGCCCGCCTTGATCCACTCGGCCCGCGTGTACATTTTCCCCTCGGCCGTCTCCGGTCCGCAGATAGGCAGCGATGTCTGTTCGCATAGCCACACGTAGGACGACATGCTGTGCTCGTCCATCGGCTCTTCCATCCAGTAGTAGTCGAGCTTTTCCAGGCCCTTCGCCAGATACAACGCTTCCAGGCGCGAATAGTAATGATAAGGGTCCAGCATCAGGTGGGCATCTGGCCCGTAGACCTCGCGCACCGCCGAGCACGCCGCAATGTCCCGTTTGACGTCAGGCGCGCCCTCATAGGGCGGCTGCCACGTGTGAAGCTTGAACGCAGGGTAACCCCGCTCGATGCACCACTCGGCAAAATTGGCGTAGTCCTCCGGCGTGCCGAGGCCGCCTTCAACATCGTCACCGCACATCGTGCTTGCGTACGCGGGCACCTTGTCGCGCGTCGCCCCCAGCAGCTTGTGCACCGGCACCTTCAGCGCCCGTCCGGCCAAATCCCACAGCGCCAGGTCCACCGCATTGAGCAGTCTGTCCGACATCGTAGCCATATTGAGGCGCTGCCGTTCCTTGAGGTTGTGCCAGATGCGCTCACGGTAGAAAGGGTCCTCCCCTGTGATATAAGGTCTGACAAGACTGCTGATTAGAGCCTGCGGCGGGCTGCCAAAACAATACCCCTCGACCCCTTCGTCAGTATGGATCGTCAGCACCGACTGTACCGCCTCATGGTCGGGGCCGGGATGGCCGTGTCCTTCCGAGTCGCGAACAGTGTTGGAGATATAGCGAAATCGGCGAACGGAGAGATCCGTTATCTTCATGAAGTTCTCCTGCCTGAAAAAATGGAAATGAGGCGAAGTAGACCTGACCGCCGGTAGCCGGAACGCCCGCGTCAGTGCCTCCTTCCCGAGAAGTTTAGCACACGCCCCCAATGCCGAAAAGCAAAGCGATGCGACGGGGTACATCACCGATATGGGGGCAAACTATTGTATACCTCGGGTCGCAACAGAGCCATGTCCCATCCGCCTGAACCTCTTTGACAGGAGATGCGCCTTCTCTGACCATGACCACTAACCACTTACACCTTCAGTTCTGGGCGGTCGGGCCTATTCGGCCCTACCATTTTGGGGGGGGGGGGCGGCGCGGGCCCCCCCCCCACC
>VYDA01000443.1:0-916 GCA_009843665.1 Caldilineaceae bacterium SB0675_bin_29
CCGCCCGCCCTTCCCATCACCGCACGGCTTCGACAACCTGCCCACCGCCGTCAACAAAGTGGAAACGCTTTGCGCGGTGCCGCAGATCCTGCGGCGCGGCGCTGAATGGTATCAGAGCCTGGGACAGGGCGACCACGCCGGCACCAAGGTGATCAGCCTCTCCGGAGACGTGCAGCGTCCCGGCAACTACGAGGTGCCGTTCGGTCTGCCGCTGCGGACGTTGCTCTACGACTGGGCCGGCGGCCCGCTGCCGGGGCACTCATTTCAGGCCGCGACCATGGCCGGCCTGTCGGGCGGATTCCTGGCCGGGGACGCGCTGGAGACGGTCACGCTCGACGAGCCCAGTGTCCGTGGGGCCGGCTCCATGCTGGGCGCGGGCGGGATAATTATCTTCGACGACAGCCGCGACATCGTGGATGCAGCCCGGCAGGCGATGGAGTTCTTTGCCCATGAGAGCTGCGGCAAATGTTTCCCCTGCCGCATCGGTACGCAGCGCCTGCTCGAACGCCTGTCGGGAGACGGGCCCGGCGACCTTGATGATTGGCGGCGCGAGATCGGCGACATCGGCGAAGTCCTGGAGCTGAGCGCCTGCGGGCTGGGCATAGCCGCCGGCTTCGTCAGCGACAGCCTGCTGCGGAACTTCCCGGAGCAGGTGGCGGAGTTTCGAGGTTGAGCTAGGGTTGGCGGTGGCTGGAATGCGAAAAAACCTTCATCATTTGCTCGAAAAAGTAGAACTGGTTGTCGATGGAGAAGGCCGGAGAAAGGCCGTGTTTATCGATTACTCCATTTGGCAAGACCTCCTGGACTGGATTGAGGATATGGAAGACAGCGCTGAAATTGAATCTTCCCAAACGAGTGGAGAGGAAACAGTCCCTTGGGAGGAAGCCAAGGCGGAATTGCGCGCCAAGGGTATCAA
>VYDA01000443.1:926-6061 GCA_009843665.1 Caldilineaceae bacterium SB0675_bin_29
GGGTATCAATGTGTGATGCTCAGTTCGAGCAGCAATATTTCTTAAGATCTACCAGATGACTTAAGTGAGATGAACGTCGAACGATGGGAAAGACTTTATGCAGTCGGTGAATGAGTCGCAGCAGCAACCCACGCTGACACTTGACGGTGAAGAGATTGTCTTCACGCCCGGCGAGACGGTCTATGAAGTGGCGACGCGGGCTGGGAAGTCCGTGCCGACGCTCTGCTATGACCCCCGACTGGAGGCCTTCGGCAGCTGCAGGCTGTGCGTAGTGGAGGTTGAAGGGCAGCGGGTGCCGGTGGCCTCATGTACGACGCGGGCGGAGGACGGCATGGAGGTAACGACAGCGTCCGCGAAGGTGGAAGAACTGCGGCGCACGCTGCTGGAGCTGGTTGCGTCCGAGAACCGCGAGGTAGCGGTGGACGCGCTGCGGGGCGTGGCTTCACAGGAGCTGGGCTCGCTCATCGACCGCTATGACGCCGGCCGCGGCCGCTTTGCCGGCGCGCAGTCGGGCGCCAGCCGCCCGGACGACCCCAACCCATTCATCCTGCGCGACTACGACCTCTGTATCTCCTGCTACCGCTGTGTGCGCGTCTGCGCCGAGCAGGAAGGCGACTACGCCATCAGCGTCGCCAACCGCGGCTTTGACACCCAGATCACGGTCGAGTTCGGCGGCCATCTGCAGGACTCGGCTTGCACCTTCTGCGGCCAGTGCGTGCAGACCTGCCCGACCGGCGCACTAGCCGACAGGAAAGCACTGCGTTTCGCCGGCGACGGTACATTGAACGGCTGAAGCTAATCCATAAGAGGCGTCGCGCCTCTACGCACTTTCCTTGTCAAAAGGACTTTTCGATGAACGCTACCAACTCTGACACCAGGACAACCCGGACCATCTGCGGCTACTGCGGCGTCGGCTGCTCGCTGGACCTGGTGACCCGCGACAACCGCATCATCGCCGTGCATCCGGCCTTCGACGGGCCGGCCAACCAGGGTGCACTCTGCGTCAAAGGCCAGTTCGCCTACGACTACGTCCATCACCCGGACCGGCTCACCCATCCGCTCGTGCGCGACGAGGCGGGCCAGCTGCAGCGGGCGACCTGGGACGAGGCGTTGCAGAGGGCGGCGCAGGGCTTCATGGACGTGGAGCAAAAGCATGGACGCCACGCCGTCTACGGTGTCGCCTCCGGCCGTACGCCCAGCGAAGCCAACTACATGATGCAGAAGTTCATCCGCGTGGGGTTCGGCACAAGCTATATCGACAACTGTAGCCGGGCTTGACACGCCCCCACAGTCGCCGGTCTGGCGGCAACAATCGGTCGGGGCGCCATGTCCAATCCGCTGGCGGACATGGAAAAGCCGGATGTGATCTTCTGCATCGGCACTAACATGACCGAGGCCCACCCGGTCGCGGCCACCCGTCTGAAGAAGGCGCTTGCACGCGGCGCCAAGATGATCGTGGCCGATCCGCGGCGCATCCGCCTGGCCGAGATGGCCGACCTCTACCTGCCAATCCGCGTGGGCAGCGATACCGCGCTGCTGCTGGGCATGGCCCACGTCATCGTGCGCGAGGGGCTGGCCGACAGCGAGTTTATCGCCACCCGCACCGAAGGCTACGACGAGCTGGTCGATCATCTGCAGGAGAAGACCCCCGAGTGGGCCGAGAGTATCACCGGCGTACCCGCGGCAATGATCGAAGAGGCGGCCATCCTCTACGGCTCCAGCGACAAGGCCGCCATCTACTATACACTGGGCATTACTGAGCATATCTGCGGCGTGGAGAACGTGCAGAGCCTCTGCAACCTGGCGCTGCTGACCGGCAACTTCGGCCGCGAGGGCACCGGCGTCAACCCCATGCGCGGGCAGAACAACATCCAGGGCGCTGGAGACAGCGGCGCCCTGCCCAACAACTACCCCGGCTTCCAGCCGGTGGACGATGCCGCCAACCAGGCCAAGTTCGAAAAGGCCTACGGCCGCAAGATGGACCTGGAAAAGGGCATCACCAAGGTTACGGCCTTGGACCAGTGCGGCGACAGGATCTTCGCCATGCTCATCGACGGCGAGAACACCGTCGTCTCCGACCCGGACCAGGAGCACTGCATCCACGCGCTGAAAAGCCTGGAGCACCTGGTCGTGATCGATATCTTTCTGACCGAGACCGCGGAGCTGGCCGACGTAGTCCTGCCGGCTACGTCGTGGGCGGAAACCGACGGCAACTTCGTTAATACCGAGCGCCGCATTCAGCGCGTACGCAAGGCCGTCGAGCCACCGGGCGAGGCCAGACCGGACTGGTGGATCATCGGTCAGATCGCCCAGCGCATGGGCATGAGCGGGATGGTCTTCGACTCGCCGGTCCCCCTTTTCAATGAGTTGTGTGAACTGTCTCCGATCTACGCCGGGATCGACTGGGACCTGGCCGAGGGCGGCCAGTACCAGTGGCCGATCCCCTACCGGGGACATCCCGGTACGCCCCGCCTGCACGAAGATGCGTTCATTAACGGACGCGGCAAGTTCAGCTTCACCGACTACCGCGATCCGGCGGAGACGATCGATGAGGACTATCCGCTGTGGCTGACGACCGGCCGCCGGCTGGAGAGCTACCATACGCGCACCCAGACCGGAAGATCGGAGGGCATCAACCAGCTGCTACCCGAGGAGACGCTTGAGGTGCATCCGAGCGACGCCTCCCGCTACGGCCTCCACGACGGCGGCTGGGCCAGGATGAGCAGCCGCCGCGGCGCGGTGGACGTGCGGGTAGAGACGACGCGGCGCTCACCGCAGGGGACGGTATTCGCCAGCTTTTCCTTTGCCGACGTGCCGATCAACGTACTGACCTGGTCGGGCTACGACCCGATTACACATACCGCGGAGCTGAAGGTCTGCCCGGTGCACGTGGAACCGATTGCAGAGGGTGCCAAGTTGGCGGTCGATTGAGTAGGTGAGTGACGGAATTCAGCTGGACCTCACGCTTTTTCATTCTCAGAAACTGCAAAATCGTCGTCTGCTACACATTTGCTGATTGGAAATACCAGCGCGGGGACATTCTATGCGCACAGTCGGCGTCAGCGAGTTGAAGACCCACACTTCAGAAATCATTCGCAATGTTCGCGAGAATCGGATTAGCTTTACCATAACATTCCGAGGCAGGCCCGTTGGGGTTCTGCTTCCAATTGAGGAAGATGAAAAGGTTGTTCCAGGAAAGGATCAGGATTCCTGGTCTGAATTAGAAAGACTGCGCGAAGAGTTTGCGAGAAGGCCTCGGCCTGAGAAATCCTTAACGGAGGCACTCACCGAGATGCGACGATAATGTTGAAGGCATAGCAATGGATCGAAGCAGGCGCGCTTTCGGCCCCCCTTCCAATGACTCTGCTTGGCGGTGGGGATAGAGGAAGAGGCTCTCTCGGATCACTTCTCCCGCACTTGAATGACTCGGTGAAATACGTTGATTCCTCGTGTAGGAAGTAAGGTCCGCACCCGCGTCACGGTTGTGGAAGGCGGGCGGCACAGAGTCCGCGATGACCAGTTGGCGGCGGAGGAGCCGCTGGAGATTCGGCTGCAGGCCGGGGGCGAAACGCAGACGGTCGCGGTGACGATGCGCACGCCCGGCAACGATTTTGAACTGGCGGCCGGTTTTCTGCACAACGAGGGCATTGTCGGCGAGCCTTCGCAGGTCAGTGGCATCACCTACTGCGTGGATGCAGATGTCGACGCCGACCAGCGCTACAATATCGTGAACGTGGGGCTGCGCCTGGCATGCCTGCCGGAGTTGGCGACGCTGGAACGCCACTTCTACACGACGAGCGCATGCGGCGTATGCGGCAAGGCCAGCCTTGACGCCATCGAGTTGCGCGACTGCCCGGCCTTGCCTTCAGGACCGAAGGTCAGTCCTTCCGTCCTGACGAGTTTGCCGGAGAAGCTGCGTGCCGCGCAGGGGCTGTTCGAAGCCACGGGCGGGCTGCATGCCGCCGGCCTGTTCGACGCCGAAGGCCATCTTGTTTGTTTGCGCGAGGACGTGGGCCGCCACAACGCCGTCGACAAGCTGATCGGCTGGGCCTTCATGCAGCGCAAGCTGCCCTTGCACGACAGCATCCTGCTGGTCAGCGGTCGCGCCTCCTTCGAGATCCTGCAGAAGTCGACGGTTGCCGGCCTGCCGGTGGTCTGCGCCGTGTCCGCGCCCAGCCATCTGGCGGTGGACGTGGCGCGGCGGTTCGGCGTCACCTTGATTGGCTTTCTGCGCGGCGAACGGTTGAACGTCTACGCCGGCGCGGAACGGATCGTGTGGAACGGGCAGGCTCCCACGGAAGAGTTCGTTTCTTCGTAAATTCTCTCCCGGATTGTCCCCTTCTCTGTACTGTTCGCCAATCCTCAGAACTGCCGGAATCGCACAGTCTGTGGCGGCAAATACAGTTTTCGTCATCGGGCGAAACCTGTTGCATTTGATTATTCCCGTTATGTGTGTCAACATAAACGGACCTGTTGTTACCGAAATTGATACTTTTTCACGACGATTCTCTTACGATCGCCCACAAAGCGCTGAGTTTACGGAGACAAAGCAGAAATGAAAAGGTTTTCGCTCGTAGCCCTGTTCCTTGTCCTCTGTCTGGCTGCCGGCCTTCTCCTATCCGGCGATCGGCTGGGGACCATTCTCGACACGAGCCTTCGCTCCGGGGAAATGGATTTCTCCAGCATAGGTGAGGAGCGGATCGAGAGGGCGATTCTCCAGGAAGAGGAAGTTGCAGAGTATGTGCCCGGACAGGTGCTAATTCGCTTCAAAAAGACGGTAACGCGAGATCAGATATCCGACTTCTACGCCGAATACGGGCTATCGGAAAAGGACAATTTGGACCCCGATGTCACCGACGCCGACCAGGCCCTTCGGCTGGCGGGTGCGCCGGTCGATGTGGATGAAAACCTGATTGAGGTTTTGGAGAGCGACGACAGGGTTGCCTTCGCCGAGCCAAACTACCTGCTGCAGATTAACGAGACACCGCCATCGGATCCGTTTTTCGAGAGACTCTGGGGACTGCACAACACTGGGCAGACGGGCGGCACGGCCGACGCCGATATCGACGCGCTGGAAGCGTGGGAAATCGGCACCGGCTCGGATGACATTATCATCGCCGTAATCGATACCGGTA
>VYDA01000452.1:0-3174 GCA_009843665.1 Caldilineaceae bacterium SB0675_bin_29
TCTTTCACCTGACTACCGCCGACGGCGCAATCGGCAGCCATGCAGCAGCGGCCAATGACGCCCGCCGGGATTTCAAACGGTTGGCCAACAGAATTGCGCAGATGGTCATACCGGAAACCGTGGCTGCCGGCTAACCGCCGTACCCTGTCCGTTACGCCTACCTTCGCTTGGCGCCACCTCCGAGGCATGTTACGTCGACCGCTTCAGGAATACCTTCCCCTCCTCCCCAATCTTTCTATCTCCTCGTTTATTCGTGTAAGATGCTGCTGAACGCGCTGCCGCTTCAGCCTGGCGGCGCGACATACCAGGAGAAACCTCAGTGGCCCGATTCCAGACCAAGCCCATCAGCGGTGCCCGCGACTTCCTGCCCCTGGACGTGCTGCGCCGCCAATACGTCATCGATGTGATCGAACGCGTCTACCAAAGCTACGGCTTCGAACCGCTCGACACACCGGTGATGGAACGGTTGGATACTCTGCTCGGCAAGTACGGCGAAGAGGGCGATCAGCTGATCTTCCGCGTTGCCAAGCGCGGCGCCAAGCTGCAACGAGCGCTCGCCGACGCCCCAACCCAGGACGAAATCGCCGACGCCGGCCTGCGCTACGACCTTACCGTCCCACTCGCCCGCATAGTCGCCGAATACAGCAACCAGCTTCCCCGTTACTTCAAGCGCTACCACATCGCGCCCGTCTACCGCGCCGACCGCCCCGCCAAAGGGCGCTTCCGCGAGTTCTATCAATGCGACCTGGACGTCGTCGGCTCCTCCAGCAAATTGGTCGAAGCCGAGGTCCTCAACGCCGGCGCCCAGGTCCTGCAGGAGCTCGGCTTCCACGGGCGCGATGCATCCGGCTTCCTGCTGCGCCTGAACCACCGCGGCGTCCTGCGCGGCCTTATGGAGATTACCGGCGTGCCCGCGGGTTTGGAATCGGAAGCGCTGGTCGCCGTCGACAAGCTGGACAAGATCGGCCTCGACGGCGTGGAAAAGGAGTTGCGCTCACGCGGCATCGATCAGACCGCCTCAACCGCCCTTCTCGACCTGACGGCCACCGCACCGGAGGAAACGGACGCGGCGCTCTGCTGGCTGGAAGAGAAGCTCGTAAATTCTGATAACGGCGCACAGGCTGTGACAGAACTGAAAAATGTAGTGACGCTGACGCAGACAGGCCCGGCCGCCGATCACATCCGCATCGACCCATACCTCGCGCGCGGCCTGAGCTACTATACCGGGCCCATCTACGAAATCGAATTCCCCACCCTGAGCGGCTCCGGCGGTGCCGGAGGACGCTACGACGACCTGATCGGCATGTTCAGCAACCGCTCGATCCCCGCCTGCGGCTTCAGCCTGGGCCTGGAGCGCATCCTGCTCATCATGGAGGAGCGCGGCCTATTCCCGCAAAAATTGGCTGGACAACCCCAGGTCCTGATCACCAATTTCGACAGCGAGACGCTGGCCGCGAACATAGAGCTGGCACACGCGCTGCGGCAGACCGGTCTGCGCGTCGACCACTACCCGGACCCGGACAACCTCGGACGCCAGTTCAGATACGCCGAGGAGCGCAACATCCCGGTTGCCCTTCTGCTAGGCGGAAACGAGTTGGCGGCCGGCACGGTCACCGTCAAAGACCTGACCAGCGGCGAGCAGGAGTCGGTGGCGCATGCAGATGTGGCCGACCACCTCCGCGCAGGACTCCATTAAGGCCCGTTTCGGGTCCTGTAGATTGTCTCATCTCGCATCTCTTGCGCTATAATCACGCAACCGCCACACAAGAGTACATGTCTTACCCTACCTGGATTTGCAGTTGCCAATATCCGTACATTTCCTTTAGGAGGATCCCATGAAGCAACCAGTATTGAGCCGACGAAAGTTCTTGCAGTTAACAGCCGGCGTGACTGTTTCTTCGGCTTTGGCGGCCTGTGTAGCCCCGGCCGCGCCCGCAGCCGATAGCGGTGATGCAGGAATGGAAACAACGACTATCGACGTTTGGGCCTATCCCCGAACCGAAAACGACGGGGACATCGTCTATGCCCCTCTGAATGAGGGATTCCATGCAGCCCATCCTGACATCATGGTGCAGGTCGAGGTACAGCCCTGGGGCGGGCGTCGCGAGAAACTCTACGCCGCCGCCGCAGCCGGCGAGGCGCCCGATATCTGGGATGCCACCACCGATACCGTGCCGGCCTATATCACCAAAGGTGTGATCCTTGGTCTTGACGACCTGCTCACAGCCGACGATCTGGCCGACTATCACGCCGCCGAAATCGATGCCGCAAGCCTTGACGGTGTTCTCTACATGCCGCTTATTGAAGCCGAAGTCAATGGCATTGCCTACAACGGCGGCCTGCTGTCAGAACTGGGCTATGACCCGGCCACCGCTTCGTTCCAGACATGGGACGAACTCTATGCTCTTGGAGAACGGGCCGCAGAACAGAACTGGTATCTGGAAAGCCTCAGCACCTTCAGTTGGGGTGGATTCCTGGTAACGGTCCACGAGGCAGGCGGCCAGGTCTACACGGACGACCGCACCGACTCTAATTTCCTTGAACAGCCCGTCATCGATGCCTTGACCCGCTGGGTCAAAGAGTTCCAGGAGGGCTGGGTCCCGCTGGAATACGCCATCGGCAGCGTCGATGAACAGGGTGGCCTGCCCGACTACTGGCTCTCGTTGGAGCAGGTGACCGCGCGCCGGGAAGATGCAGCCTGCGTTCAAGACGTTGAAGCAAACCCGGATCTGGAGTATGTAATTGGCCACGCGCGCAGCATGGACAGTTCAATTACTGCGGTGTCCGGCATCGTCTCGGGTCAGGGATGGGCCATCACCAGTCAAAGCGACGCGGTCGATGCCGCGGTCACGTGGGTCAAGTACATGATCATGCCGGAACAGGTCGGGACACGCGCCAACCTGGCAGGCACCACGCCCGTCGGCAACAAATCCAAGGAAGTCTGGAATCCTGCCCCCTGCACGGCCGAGTACGTAGACCGCTTCGGACCGTTGCTGTTTGCCGGTGTCGACACCAATACCCTCTGGCAGGAGAGTAAAGTGGTTGCCGGCCCGCAATTCCAGGCGGCCGTGCTTGGTCAGGCCACCGTCGAAGAAGCGTTGGAGACCATCAAGACCGAAATCGATGTGCTTCTGCTGGAACAGTACGGATAATGGAGCCAGCTCTCTTGCAGTA
>VYDA01000452.1:3184-4107 GCA_009843665.1 Caldilineaceae bacterium SB0675_bin_29
GTTGCGGTGAAGCAGGACGAACTCCCTTCCCGACAACTCTGCGATTTTTTGTTCTGAAGGGAGAACGTGATCATGGCCGTTGCCAATACATCCCAGCGTGCCTCCTCCCAATTTCTGAAACGATTGCGGAGTTCCCTGCCCTGGTATCCCTTTATCATCATCAACGCCTTGGTCTTCGTGCTATTCAATCTGGTCCCCTGGTTTTCAATGTTCCGTTACAGCGTCCTCAAGACCGATCTGCTCTCGACGCGCGAATTCATTGGGCTGGATCACTTTGTGCGTATGTTCACCGATGCCAAGCTCCACAAGGCCATGCTCAACACGGCCTGGTTTACGCTCATGTATATCCCGCTCCTGGTGGTGGCCTCACTCGGCGTCGCTATCCTGGTGAACCGGCCGCTTCGGGGCATGAAAGCCTTCCGCGCCATCTATTTTCTCCCCAACATTACCTCGGTGGCGGTCCTCGCCCTGATCTTTCGCCGCTTCCTTTCTCCCCGCCCCGATGGCCCCCTTAACTTCCTGATTGGGCTTGTCGGCATCCCGCCCCAGAAATGGCTGATCGATGTGTACCAGGCCATGCCCAGCATCGTCGGCATCAGCCTTTGGGAGGCGTTCGGTTATTTTATGGTCATCTGGCTGGCCGGGCTGCAGGCCATCCCCACTGAGCTCTATGATGCCGCCAAAGTGGATGGCGCCAACGGATGGCGCCTTCACCGCTACGTCACCATCCCCCTGCTGCGCCCGACCGCGGCCTTTATCATCGTTATTGCCACCATCGGTGCCCTGCAGGTTTTCGGTTCAATCTTCATTCTGACCGGCGGCGGACCTGTAAACGCGACAACGACCGTGGTCTACCAGATCTACAACGAAGCCTTCAACTTTGGCCGTTTCGGATACGCGTCAGCGCTGTCGATTCTCTTCTT
>VYDA01000452.1:4117-6056 GCA_009843665.1 Caldilineaceae bacterium SB0675_bin_29
CTTCTTCCTCATGATTCTGATCATCGCACTGATTCAGTCCCGCTATCTGCGTTTTGGAGACGACGTTTATTAGCTGAACTGTAAGGAAAACTGCCGGTCACTGGGGACACCCCTTGTCGGAAGGACCGGCGTCTGACTCACTCTTTGGAATGTTCGCTTTGGAGCTCTCCAGATGTCTGTTTCCGAAACCAGCAGCGCATCAGTCGAAAAGCCCAACCTGATTCGAGAGACGATCATCTACATTCTGATGGCCGCGGTGGCGGTCACAACCGTTGGGCCGTTTCTGATCATGCTGTCGGTATCTCTCACCCAGAACATCCGCTTTATCACCTTTCCTATCGAACTGATCCCAACGCCGATGACACTGGAGAATTTCCAGACACTCTTTGCCCGCACAGACGCGTTGCGCTGGCTCTTCAACAGTGTCTATGTCGCCGTCATATCAACGCTGGGCGGAGTGATCACCTCAAGCATGGCCGGATATGCCTTCGCCAGGGGCAATTTCTGGGGCAAAAACGTTATCTTTATGCTCTTCCTGGGCATTCTGATCATGCCCGATACAGCCCTGATCGTGCCTCAATTTGTTGTTCTCTCGCGCTTGGGTCTGGTGAACACCTATACCGCTCTGATCGGACCCTGGTTCGCCTCCATTTTCGGTACCTTCCTGCTGCGCCAGGCCTACCTGAGCATCCCCCGCGACTATGACGATGCCGCAACCATCGATGGCGCCAACCTCTGGCAGAACTGGTGGCACGTGCTCATGCCGCAGGTCGTGCCCACCATGGCGACGCTGGCCGTTCTCCGCTTCATGGGCAACTGGAACTCCTTTTTCTATCCCATGATCGTCACATCCAAATCCGATATGCGCACCCTTACCGTCGGTCTGGGCACTGTAGCGCGATCCGGCGGCGACGCAGGATTGGATATGGCCGGTGCGGTGCTCGGCTTTCTCCCGACCCTGATCGTCTTCATACTCATGCAGCGCTATATCATTCGCGGCATCTCACTCAGCGGCGTGAAAGGTTAAGACATCCATATGGCGCAGAATCGCAAAATCCTCTACCTGCCCCCGGTTGGCCTCTCCGAAGATATTCTCTCCCCCGAGGCCGTTTCCATTCTGGAGACCCTGGGTACCGTGATCTGGAACAAGCTGGACCGCAACTACACCAGCGATGAGCTGCTCGAAATGATCTCCGGCGCGTCAGTCGTGGTCACATCCTGGGGATCGCCCCTCATCACCGAAGAACACGTAGCCGCAGCCGGCGACTTGCAGATCGTCGGCCATGCCGCCGGCTCGGTCAAGACCCGCCTGGCAGAATCCGGCCACCAACGCGGCATCGTCCTCCTCAGCGCCGCCGACGTCATCGCCGAATCGGTCGCCGAGTACACGCTCTGGGCCATGCTCAGCGGCCAGCGCAATCTCTGGCCTTACGAACAAACCATGAAGGTCGAACGCGGCTGGAAACCCGCCCCCAACTGGCCCGGTCACTCTCTCTATTCCAAAAAAGTGGGGCTCGTCAGCGCCAGCATGGTCGGCCGCCGCGTCATCGGCCTGCTCAAACCCTTCAACTGTGACGTGTCGGTCTACGACCCTTATCTCAGCCAGGAAGATGCTCTCCTGCTCGACGTACGCAGCGTCTCCCTCGAAGAGATCTTTTCCGACTCCGACATCATCTCGGTGCACGCTCCGATCACACCCGAAACCAGAAAGATGATCACCCGCGCCCATTTCCAGTCGATTCGCGACGGCGCACTCTTCGTACACACCGCCCGCTCCTGGGTTCTGGACCAGGATGCCCTGATTGCCGAGCTGCAGAAGGACCGCTTCAACGCCTACATCGATGTCTTCGAGCCGGAACCTTTGTCTCCCGACCACCCCATGCGCGATCTCGACAATGTCTTCCTGTCCCCCCACGTTTCCGGCCACACGGTCGAGAAC
>VYDA01000450.1 GCA_009843665.1 Caldilineaceae bacterium SB0675_bin_29
ATACGTTGACGGCTTTTACAATGCGCGCGGCGGCTACGCGGAGAGCGGGCGGGTCGTCGGCAGGCTGGCTGAACAGGCCGCGGCGGAGGGAGTTGAAGTCCAGCCCAGTCAGACAGCGGACGAGATCCTGATGGAGGGCAACCGAGTGCAGGGTGTACTTACGCGGGAGGGGGCAACGTTCAGCGCCGATCACACGGTGCTGGCGGCAGGTTCGTGGACGCCGTGGCTGTTGCCGGAGCTGCATTCGGTGATGACTACGACCGGCCACCCGATCTTCCACCTGAAACCGAGTGATCCTTCGCTGTATGAGGCGCCGGGCTTTGTGGTCTACTTTGCAGACACTTCCAGTACGGGCTGGTACGGGTTCCCGATGTTGCGGGAGGGGGTGGTCAAGGTTTCCCGGCACGGGGTCGGGGTGACGCTCCACCCGGAGCACGACGAGCGCAAGGTCTACGAGGAGGATTTCGCTCAGCTGCGGATTTTCCTCGAGGACACATTTCCAGCGCTTTTGGATGCTGAAATCACCTATACGAGACGATGCGTTTACAATGATACGCTTGACGAACATTTCTGGATCGACCACCACCCCGAGCGCGAAGGATTGAGTATCGCCACGGGTGGGAGCGGTCACGGTTTCAAGTTCGGGCCGGTGCTTGGGGACCTGATCGCCGACGTAGTAGAGGGCAGACCGAATGAATGGGCAGATCTTTTTCGGTGGCGCGACCTTTCGCCGGACACGGCGGGGCAGGAGGCTTCGCGGTACCATGGGGATGCTGAGGGTGAGGCGTAGGGGTCAATTATGGCAGCTTTCGTTCGTTGTAAGGAGCCGGACAGTTTGCGGGTAACGCAATGACTCTCAAGTTTGGTCCTGCAGACTATGACAGGGCGGCGGAATTCGTGCGTGCGCGGACAGGCCGCCAGGATTTGCGACCGTCCGAGGGGGGGCCGGTCGGACTCGTGCTCGGCAGTGGACTGAATTCGCTGGCAGAGGCGGTCGAGGAGGCGGAAGCAGTTTCCTACGAGGAGATCCCGCATTTCTCGACCAGCACGGCACCAGGACACGCAGGTCGACTGATCGTGGGCCGACTTTCCGGTCAGACGGTGGTGGCAATGCAAGGACGCAACCACTTCTACGAGGGTTATACGGCCGAGGAGATTACCTTTCCTATCCGCGTGATGCGACGTCTGGGCGTTGGCAGGCTGATCCTGACCAATGCGGCCGGTGGCGTGAATCCCGCCTTTCGAGCGGGCGATCTCATGCTTATCGTGGACCACCTGAACTTTGTGGGCATGGCGGGTCACAATCCGCTTATCGGCCCGAATGCGCAGGCGTTTGGGACGCGTTTTCCGTCCATGACGCACGCGTATGCGCGTGTGTTGCGCAGGGCGGCCCTGGAGGCGGCGCAAGAGTTGGGGATCACACTGCGCCAGGGCGTGTATGCTTTCCTCGCGGGTCCCAACTTTGAAACGCCGGCGGAAGTTCGTTATTTGCGCCTGGTGGGAGCGGACGCCGTGGGGATGAGCACGGTACCGGAGGCGCTGGTGGCGGTGCATGCCGGTATCGAGGTTCTGGGCATCAGCACGATCACAAATGTGGCCGTGGACCAATTAGACTCGGACAAGGAGACCAGCGAAGAAGAGGTCATGGAAACGGGCAGAATCGTGGTACCGCGTTTGACGGCATTGCTGACGGCGGTCCTGGAACGGTTGTAGCGGGGCGAGCCACGATCAGGAAGGCAGGGACCTCGACACTCGGCCCCTGCCCTTACAGAAGAGTTTTCAATATTAGACCTCTTTCAGTACGGATGGAAATCCGATTTGATAGAGGTTTTTCAATTGGCTTCGATCTCCTGTTTCTCCTCTTCTTGCGGCGAGTCCTGGATTTTCAGGTGGGCGTCCTCGGGACGCTCTTCACGCATCACTTTCACGTACTCAATGTGCGCGGGCTGCCGCACAAAGCCGAGCCGGTTGTTGATTCCCAGCATGGCCTGGTTGTTGGTCTCGTTCCAGGTGCGGATTTCGCTAAAACCCTTTTGCAATGCAAACTCGACGGAACGAACTTTTAGCGCCATAGCGATTCCGCGCTTGCGATGTGAGCGAGTCACGCCGGTAATTCCAACATAGAGCAGTTTGGCATTGGCCTGGCTGGTCCAGAGATTGGTCATACCAACATATTCGCCATTGTCGACGGCGACAAACCAGGCATCAGGCAGCAGATTTGTCCTCTCCCAAACCTTCTGAAACTCCTCAAAGGGCACTTTAGAAGGAGGTTCCGGGCTGGGAACGTCGCGGTCGATGAGCCATTCCAGCTCGTAGAGCTTGCGATCGCGGTCAGGGTCGGACTCCAGTTCGGCGACAGTCCTGATCTCGATCCCCTGCTCATCGACTTGGTGATGGTAGCGACTCCACTCGTCGAGGTCGAGGCTCGCCGGATCCAAACGGGACTCCCAGTCCCGCATACGTTCTTCGAATCCCAGTTTGGAGGCGAAGTGGATTCCGTCTTCATAGTCTTCACGAGTGTGGGCGAGAAGACGCAAAGGGTCAAACTGCTGGATTTCATTGCACAGGCGCTCCCAAAGGGCGGCGCCAACTCCGCGCCTGCGAAACTCAGGGAGCACTTCTACGCCAACAAAGAGCTTGCCGGGGTGGTTTATCCACAGTGACTGGCCGTAGCTGGCAAAGCCGACCGGCTTTCCGTCGATTTCGGCGAAAAACCGACCTCTCTTCAGCAGTTTCGAGCGTTTTTCATCAGACTCCTTCCACTCGTCCACTGTATCGGGATACTCCGGCCAGACGGCGTTTGTTATATTGACTGCTAGCCGGTAGTCTTGGTCGTTGGTCTCAAAAGGGCGAATTGTGATCAAGGTTCATACTCCATTTCGAAGGTTCATCGGGATTCCGGGGACTCAATACGACGAAATCTTTGATTCTGCGGCTCCTTTCTTCAGATGGGACTTCGGCTTCATAAGGCAACAAAAAAACCGTGGAGCGGTCGAAACACGCGTCCACGGTTTTGGAAGCAGTTCAGCGTTGACTCAGCGGTCAGGCGCGGATCTCCTCACGAAAGACGCGTAACAACCAGAGGTGACGGGCAACTCAAATCGCATGGTGTTCGCTCCTTTCTGTGTGGGACTGCGTCGGATGCCGATTTCGTGTCAAGACACGCGGCACAGGGTAACAGATATCTCAAGCAAAGTCAATTTTTCCGGGGGCTGACAACGCTGCGAGACAGGTTAGCTCTATTGCAAGGGCTCCGTCATGACTCTTGCAAGAACCGCGGCCGTTTCGGCGTCCACAACTGACTGAATCTGATTGACGATATCGTCGAGGGGCAGCTCGCGGATTTCTTCGCTGCTGCGCAGTTTGAGTTCGGCGACACCATTTTTGACGCCCCTTGCGCCTATTGTCAAACGGATTGGGATTCCCAGCAGATCGGCGTCGTTGAACTTCACGCCGGCGCGCTCGTCGCGGTCGTCGTACAGGACTTCCACTCCGGCTTCCTGCAGGTTACCGTAAACGCGCTCGGCGGCTTCAGTCACTTCGGGCGTGCGCCGCGTCGCCAGGCTGACGAGATAAAGTTGATGGGGCGCGATTGTAATCGGCCAGACGATGCCGTTTTCGTCGGAGTTGGTTTCGATTGCACTTGCGATCAGGCGGCCTGAGCCGATGCCGTAGCAGCCCATCACCATTGGCGCGCTGCCGCCATCCTCGTCGAGGAATGTGGCGTCCATTGCCTGGCTGTACTTGGTGCCCAGCTTGAATATGTTGCCCACTTCCACCCCGCGCACGGCGCGCATAGGTGCCCGGCAGCTTGGACAGGGGTGGCCATCGGCAGCTGCCACCACGTCTACGACCAAGTCGGGCTCATAGTCCCTATCACAGTTGACATTCCTGAGATGCCAGCCGTCGCGATTCGCGCCGGCTACCAAGTTAGGGCTGTCGGGAATCAGATCGTCGACGACCAAAAGGACGGCGTCTCTGCTGATGCCGACCGGAGAGCCGTAGCCGGGCTCAGCACCGACGGCCCGGATCTCTTCGGTCTGGGCTGGGCGCAATTGGCGGGCCTTCAGCGCGTTCGTCAGCTTCGTTTCATTCAGCTCCATATCGCCGCGGACGACGACGAAGACGAACTGGTCCTTTTCTGCGCCGTCCTCCTCCATCGTTGCCACCAAGAACAGTGCCTTTGCGGTGCGGCTCTCGGGGATCTTGAGGAAGTCGGCGAGAGCGGCGATGGTATCGACATCAGGGGTAGCGACCTCTTCCAGGGGAAGGGGCGCTTCCCCGGCCTGGTTATCTTCGGCCGCCTTCACGAAGGTGGCGACCTGACGATTTGCCTTGTACCCGCATTCGTCACAGAGGAGCAAAGTGTCTTCTCCTACGTCGGTCAGGGCCATGAATTCGTGGGCCATGGTCCCGCCCATCATGCCTGTATCGCTTTCGACTGCGATTACGTCGAGCCCGGCGCGGCCGAAGATGTTGAAGTAGGCCTGGTAGACACGAGGATAGTATTCGTCGAGGCTGGCGATGTCGGGGTGGAAGGAGTAACCGTCCTTCATTGTGAATTCACGCACGCGAATGAGACCGCCGCGGGGCCGGGGCTCGTCGCGGAACTTCGTTTGAATCTGGTAGAGCATGACCGGCAACTGCCGGTAGCTGTTGATTACGCCGCCGGCCAACTCCGTGATGACCTCTTCGTGCGTCATGGCCAGGACCAGCTCGCGGCCGGCGCGGTCGGTAAGGCGAGCGAGGTCGTCGCCGATTTCATACCAGCGCCCCGTTCTTTTCCAGAGCGAGGCGGGCTGCACGACAGGCATGACGATCTCCTGCCCGTCAATGGCGTCCATTTCTTCGCGCATGATCGCTTCGATTTTCTTCTTGACCCGCAACCCAAGTGGCAGGTATTCAAAGATTCCGGCGCCTACCTGCCGGACCAGCCCTGCACGCAACATAAGTTGATGGCTGTGGACATCGGCGTCCGCGGGGGCTTCGCGCAGTGTCTGAAAAAACAGTTTGGACATCCGCATATCGTATTGTCCTTGTTCGGTTCACTCAGTTTCTGGAGTTTTGCCTCGTGAAGCCAAGAGTACGCGTATAGTTCAGAATGCGCGCAGACATCCAATGGTTTCACGACTGTTCAAATGCAGTTCCTCCACCCGACAGTGCGCGAGAATGCTTCAGCGGGTGGAGGTGGTAGGGTCTGGGGTAGTGACCGGTCGCGAGTGCGATGCGGGCGGGTCAGTATCGATGTTGTCTGGGCGAGGCCTCAGGGCGAGTTGGACCAGAATGCAGGCTTCGATGACGTCCAAGCCATGATCAAGTGCCCACTGAGCGGCAGAGGTGCTTTCGGCGCCCGGTTGGAACCAGATTGCCTGCGCGCCAGCGACTCTTGCATTTTCCACTACGAGAGGGGCTTCAAGAGGCGGCACGACCATATTGACGACCGCCGGCGGTTCGGGCAAGTCGGTCAGGCTGTTGTAGGCCTGGTCGCCTTCGATCAGTTGCTCGCGGCGATTTACCGGATAGACCGTGTAGCCAGCCTCCCTGAGCTTCAGATAGATACGATTCCCGTATTTGGCCTTATCGTTGCTGGCCCCCACAACGGCCCAAACAGGTTCGTCT
This sequence comes from Caldilineaceae bacterium SB0675_bin_29, assembly GCA_009843665.1. Classification (GTDB taxonomy): domain Bacteria; phylum Chloroflexota; class Anaerolineae; order Caldilineales; family Caldilineaceae; genus Bin5. Next base: position 5,620 of record VYDA01000450.1, read on the forward strand.
ACATACTTTTCGATCAGGGAGTTCAGATCTCGCATTGCACTGTCCGCCGTGTCTCCGAGTCGGATGTACTGCCGGGGCGAACCCAGGCATGATGCTGACTTCCTACCGAAAAAGTATACTTTCGTCGGAACTGACGTGTCAAAGATCAATCTTGTTGAGGGTGCGTCCCAGATATGGGGAGGGGTCGGTCTGGCGCGGGAGTCATGTCATGGGCGGCCGAAATCTTTTGCGGGCTCTGAGGAAGGGAAAGGGCAGACACAGGGCCTGACTCTGCAGGAGCGGGATGGGGGATGGGTTGAAGCACGGCCGCCGCGGGCGGACACCGTCACATTGCCCTCAATCTCACTGCGGCGCGAGCAGGGCCGGGGGCGTTGCGGGGGCGGCGCCCCCGCACAAGGGAGGGCCGAATAGGCCC
>VYDA01000451.1 GCA_009843665.1 Caldilineaceae bacterium SB0675_bin_29
ATACGGGGCAGCCCCAGATCACCTGCCGCCCGTTCTGTCAGAAAGTAGTCGACGGAATGCAGGTCATCCCACTCTGCGTAGCCATGTTTGGCTCCCAAAAAGTGAAACATGAACGCGAAGGGTGGGTAGTTCTTGGTTTTTTCGTGCAGTTCCTTCCGCAACAGACGGACATAGACGGCGTTGCTGTAGGTCGGAATGCTGGTAGTGAATGCGACAGCGGCCAGCAGCCCTACTGAGATTGCGGCGGCCAGCCAGGCTTCGGCCTTCATTCGCTTGGCGGCGAGCAAGGCGGGACTGATTACTGGGCCTATTTGCCTGGAGAACTGTGCCCACTTTCGGCTAAACATGGCCGCCTCGACACTGACATCCTAGGGCGAGCGTTTTCCCATAATCATGGCGACGACTTCGGCCTCCGTCGCCTCATCCCTGGAACGTGTGCCCAAGAGATCGCCGTGAAACATGACTGAAATATAGTCGGCTATTTGGAAGACCTGTTGAATGTTGTGGCTGATGAGAATGATCGTTTTGCCTTGAGCTCGCAAAGTGTCTATGAGTTGCAGGACTTCCTGGGTCTGCTCAACACCAAGGGCAGCCGTAGGCTCGTCCATAATTATGATTTCACCCCCGCGGATCAGTGCGCGTCCGACGGCGACGGCCTGGCGCTGTCCCCCGGACAGGTTGCGAACCATTTCGCGCACATTCGGAATGCGGGCATGGATGTCGTCGAGGACCTGGTGCGCCTGGCGCAACATGGCCTTGTGGTCCAAAAAGATCTGCCCGGGCCCACGAGTTAGTTCACTGCCCAGAAACATGTTCATCACCACGTCCCGATTTTCAACCAGGGCCAGATCCTGGTAAACCGCGGCAATGCCAAGCCCAAATGCTCCGGCGGGCCCACCGATGCGAGTGTCTTGTCCGCGCACGCGAAATCCCCCTGCATTTGGTTGCAGGGCGCCGCTGATCAGCTTGATCAAGGTGGATTTGCCGGCGCCGTTGTCTCCGACCAGAGCGTTAACGCGCCCCGAATAGACCTTCCAACTGACCGATCGCACCGCGTGCACCGCGCCAAAGGACTTGTCCAGGTCAATCGTTTCCAGAATTACTTCGTCGTTCGCCATGTGCTACCCCGTATGCGATGCAGGCAACCCCACTCAAGTCATCCGCGCGCGCAGCACGCTGAGGATAACGGCCAAGACCAGTGCAAATCCGCGCACAATCAGAATGATGCCAGTAGGGACATCCATCAGTTGCAGACCATTTCCCAGAATTGTCAGGAAAAAAACTGCTACAAGATTGCGTTCGATACGACCAACGCCGCCAAACAGGCTGAACCCCCCCAACAAGACCGCGGTCAGGGCCGTTACGAAGTCCACACTGCCCGCTATAGCCAGCCCAAACATGGCAGACTGCTTTGCTCTTGCCGTTACGAGAATGGCGGTCAACGCCGCAGTCAAGGCGGATATCACAAGTGCGATCCGGATCACCCTGTCTACCGGAACTCCACTCAGGAGGGAGGCTCGGTAGTCGGCGCCTGTGGCGTAAATGTGAGCGCCCAACTTCGTCTGAGTCAACATTATGTAGCCAACAATATAGCAGAAGAACATGATCCAGACCGACGAAGGGATCCCAAACACGCGAATGAATACCGCTTCCTGCAGCCCCTCGCGCGCAATCGTGATCGTTTGGCCCCCGCTGAGGAACAGCGCTATTGCGAGCATGACTACCTGCGTAGCCAGAGTCGCCACGAAGGCATCGATCTTTCCGTTTACAACAATGAGCCCGTTGAACAGGCCGGCGGCGACGCCTGCAAGGAGGGCGAAAATCACCGTAAGTGGGAGCGAGAAGCCCGCTTCCTCGAAAAGCAGAGCGGTCGTTACCGTGGCTACCGCCAGGACTCCTTGCGTTGAAGTGTCGATCTGACCGGCCAGGATCGCCACGGTGTAGCCCGCTGTAACGATGCCGGCCAATGAGGCGCTGATCAGAATGTTCACCAGGTTCCGGGGCGTGAAGAAATACGGGGCGAGAAAGACGAAAACGATGAACATGAAGACCGTTACGACGTAGATACCGTTGTCCATCAGGAACAGAAGCTGCTCCCGCCTCCGCCCTGCTATCGGCAGCTCGCCCTGGGTAAATCGCCCTAACACCTGCCCGTCCCCTATCTTGATGCCAGTTGCTGGCGGATGCTGTCCAGCAAAATGGCAAAAACAAATGCTGACCCGAATATCAGTTGACGCACCGGAGCCGCAACATTGAGGATACCCAGGCCTATCGTCAAAGTGGACAAGAACAATAGTCCGATCAACGTGCGCTCGATTTTGCCGCTGCCACCGGATAGCGCCACTCCCGCAAAAAGAGCCGCCGTCAGCGACTGCCCCAGCCCCTCAACGCCTGGTTGCGCGGCCAGCTGCCGGCCGGCGATGAGTATCCCGGCCATGCCGGTGATGACCGCGTTCACAACCAACACGATCCTGGCAATTCGGATGGCGTTGATACCGTTGAGAGCCGCGGCTGCAGGATTGCCGCCCATGGCATAAATGTGCGCGCCAAACCGGGTCTGGTTCAAAACGACCCACCCGATAGCGTAGGCGACAAACATCATTGGAATAACAAAGGGGACGCCAATGATCTCAAAATTGGCGATGTCGCGCAGTGGCGGGCGCACCAGCCGGATCATGCCCGGCTGATCAGTCAGATCGATAATGAGGAAGCCGATTCCCCCGCAGACGACGCCGACGGCCAGCGTGGACACGAAAGAAGGGATTCCCTGCTGAATCAGGTAACTGCTGAGCAGGCCAACAGCAATCGTCAGAACCACAGTCAGGGCCAGCGCGACCCCAAGCGGCCACTCCAGCAGTTGGAATACGGCTGCAAACATCAGCGAGGCCATGCCTCCAACCTGCGCTGTTGACAGGTCGATCTGTCCGGAGATAAGTGTAATCGTGTACGAGGCCAGCACGATTCCTGCCGGGCCGCTCAGCCGCAGTATCGCCTCCATCGTTCTCGACCTGATGAAGAGATCCGGGGCCGCGACCGCAAAAAGAATGAGCTCCAGTGCGAATGCGATGAACAGCCCGTTGTCCAGCAGGAACTGGATTATACGTCTGCGTCGATTCCTTCCGTCGCTACCTGCAATCTGCGCGCCAGCCCGTTGTAAGGGACTTCCCGGAGCCATGCCTGTACGCTACCTCTTGTGTAAAGAAGAGGGGGTTAGTTCAAACATAGAGAGGGTGGGGCCAAAACCAGCCCCACCCTCGTATCCTGTCCGGTAAGGGGTCGGTGCTACTCGGACCCGTAAAGTTCTGCGTAGCGCTGATCGACCGTTTCCTGCGTAATCGCCTTGCGCACCTGGTAGGTCTCGAACGGCAGGCCTTCCAGTGTGGCCAGGGCAACTTCGACCCAGCCCCAGCCCTCGCAGTAAGGCTGAAATTCGATGAAGCCGTAATAGCCCATCGGCCGTGTCTTCAGGAACTTGGCCGGCGGCTCATCGCCTCCCAGCGTAACGAGCATGACGTCCGCTTCGTTACCCGCTTCGGCGACAGCATTGTAGGGGCCAATGCCGAGGCCGTCCCAGCAGGGAATCATCGCGAAGACGCCGTCAGGATTTGCCGTCATAGCGTCGTTCACCATGTCCTCGGCCGAGCGTCCCGTGGTCAGGTCCGCCATGAGGACGTGGTCGTCATCCAGGCCCATTGCCTCCTGGAAAGTGGATGCAGCCGATCCTGTGCGCGTGACGCAGGCCGGGATGCCACCGTGGGTCAACTCGATGAAGAACAGCTCACGGCCTTCCCAATCCTCTTGCTGCCGCTTCCTTACGCCCTCCACGAGCAGCTCCGCACCTCGCATGCCGGCGATCCCGTCGGGAATGCCGTAAACGATGGGCGTGTATTCACTGGGCCCGTTGTCGATGCCGATGAACTGAATGCCTTCGTCCAGGGCACGCAAGGCCAGGCCTTCATACACATTGGGACCGTGCGCGCCGACAATGCTCAGGTCGTTGAGCAGCAGCGTCTCCAGGAGGTCCGGCTCAGTGGCGTAGTCGCCGGCGGCATCGGACTCGAAGAACTCCACCCCGTAGAATGCGGCGGCTGACTTCATCGCACCGGACCACTCACCGAAGAAAGGATGGGCCAAATTGGGATTGATGAATCCAAGGCGCCAGGGCTGGGAGAATTCGGTCGGAAGCGTAGCCAGAGGTTTACACTGGTGCGGTGCTGTCTCCGCCTCGATGGCGGCCGCTTCATGGAAGGTTACAGCTCGTGGCGTCGCGGTGACGTCCACGACACGCGTTACCTCGACTTCAACGGTCTGGGTTTCGCACGCCGTCAATACGATCACGGCAAGTGCCAATACCAGGGCCGCCACCAGATACTTTCTGCTCTTCATCGTACCTCTCCTTTTTCTTCGTTGGTGGGTAATGAGTGCTACCCCTAACTTCCAGTTTGTAAGCACTTTCTCAGTGGATTTCAGGCACGCAGATAATCTTGCAGGCAAACCCTGTGTGAAAGCAGATCACCATCCATTTCTCGATCAACACGATCTAAGCATCGTATGGCTCGGGCAACGGTACTCGTCCTAAAGACAGTCGTTTCATCACACCGAAGAATGCAAAGCGTTCGGACTAATGTCCCGGGCGAGGCATAGGCCCTCATCCTTAGACCAAATGGATTCCGAAAACCAGGCCCGGCCTTTCATACACGTTTTGGCTCCGGGGGCTCCTCTTTGAAACGGACCGAGAACTGGAGTAAAAAATTCCTCAGGGCCTTTAGTGTGGACGGGGCGATTGTACGATGAAAGCGAGTGGCCTGTCAAGAAAATCTATAGAAATAATCATACCCTTCTGGCGAAGATTACAGAGTGAGGCAGCTCAGCCAAGCTCACCCGCCATTGTCATGACTACTGTCACCGCAGCAAGAGCGGCGGTCTCCGCGCGCAAGACCCGCGGCCCGAGAGACAATGGACGCCATCCCTGACTGATTGCCGAAACTGCCTCTTCCTTGTTAATGCCCCCTTCGGGCCCCACCAGCAATGCAACCTTGTCCGCTTCGCATACACCACGATCTGACACTGAACTGTTCGCTCCCGCCTCCTCCCAGACCAAGATCCGGACGCCTTCGCCCTGATCGAGTGCCAAGTCCCAATGAAGCGGATCGTCGAGGACGGGAAGCCGTCCCCGGCGGCTCTGCTCGGCTGCCTCACGAACAATGGCGCTCCAGCGTTCATATTTGGGCAACAGCCTCGCGGCAGGACGCACCACCGTTCGACTGCTGATCACCGGCACGAACCGGCTCACACCCAGTTCGGTACCTTTCTGCAAGACCCACTCAAATCGCTCTCGCTTCAGAACGCACTGGTAGAGGGTCAAATCGATGACAGGCTCGCTCCGTACCGGTTCCTTTGCCAGCACGAGTCCGGTCGCTACTCTGGCAGTCAGGGCATCAATTCGGGTCGGAAAGGCCGAGCCGCTTCCGTCGAGCAGTGTTATTACGTTGCCCTGCTTCAGACGGAGGACGTTGCGCAGCTGATGTGAAATTGTTGAAAGATCGACTTGCCGCTCAGGCTCTGCCCGCAGCCCCGCCAGGAAGAACCAGTGGTTTCTGCCGGCCCTGCCACGCTCATCACCTGGCATGTTCTTTACGGACCACCAGGGCCAACCAGTCGGCTTCTTGCCTGCGTTCCACTTCTTTCAGTCCGTGACGGGCAGCGGCAGACAACACCATCTCTGATTTCTGCTCAAGGATACCCGAAAGAATCATGAGGCCCCCCGGTGCAAGAGGCTCGGCGAGAGAGACGTTGTCGTAAGTCCCATCGAGAAGCCCGACCAGAACTTCAGCCAGGATGTTTGACGCGATCACCTTGAAGCTGCCGGTCTGCTCCTCAGGTATCGAACCTTGCTCAATGCGCAGAGCATCATTGCCAAGACCGAGTTCATTCCTAGCGGCGTTTTCCCGCGCGGCCTGAATGGCCAGGGAATCGATGTCTGTCGCCCAGACCGGCCTCGCACCCAATTTTGCCGCTACGATAGAACGAAC
>VYDA01000264.1:0-4987 GCA_009843665.1 Caldilineaceae bacterium SB0675_bin_29
GCCGTGTGGAGGAGGATCAGGTCTCCTCTTGCTCGGGGTTTTCCGGATCCGATTCAGATTCCGGCATTTCGACCAGTGCGGAGTCGACGGCGCGGCCGGCGACTTGCTCGACGATGTAGCGTACGCCGTTGAGCTCGACGACGTCGCCGACGACGGGGATACGTCCGAGGTGGGCCATGATGAGGCCGCCAACGGTGTCGACCTCCTCTTCTTCGTAGACTATGTCGAAGTGCTGGTTGAGTTCGTCGAGCAGGAGTGAGCCGTCGACGCGCAGGCGCCTATCGCCAACGACCTCGAAGGGGGCGCGCTCGGCGTCGAATTCATCCTGGATTTCACCGACAACTTCCTCCAGCAGGTCCTCGAAGGTGACGATACCGGCAGTTCCGCCGAACTCGTCGATGACCACTGCGAGCGCGCTCTTTTCGGCGCGAAAACGTCCCAGCATCTGATCAAGGGAGAGAGTTTCAGGGACGACGATAACGGGGCGGGTTTGCGCCATCTTACGCAGGTCGAGGGGACCTCTATCGGGGCCAGTCTGCAGGTGACGGGCGAGATCCTTGAGGTGGAGGAATCCCCGGATCTGGTCCAGGTCTCCTTCGAAGATGGGAAAGCGGGAGTGATTGGAAGCGCAGACAAGCTGCAGAATCGCGTGTTCGGTTTCTTCGGCTGAAATGCCGACGACGCGGGTACGCGGTGTCATGACCTGACCGACGGTACGCTCTCTCATGTCGAGGATGTTCTCGATATAGAGCTGTTCCGAAGGCGCGATCAGTCCTTCCTCAGAACTTTCTTCTACGATCAGTTCGAGATCCTGCGGGGAGACCATGTGGTCGTGGGCGCTGCGCTCGGGCACGCCGCAGGCACGAGTGATGGCGCGTGCGATCTTGTTCAGTATGAAAATGGCAGGAGAGAAGATGCGTTCGATCAACCAGAATGGCCCTATTACACGCAGCGCAGTCGTTTCGGGGGCCTGCAGCGCCAGGGACTTGGGCATCACTTCTCCAAGGACTACGTGGAGATAGGTCATTACGCCGATGGCGAGGACCAGGGCGGCGCTGTGGGCTGCTGCGACGCTGATCAGGCCCCTCTCCACGCCGTAGTGCTCCAGCGCCGACAGGATCCATTCGGCGATGGTATGTTCGCCGTACATGCCCAACCCCAGGCTGGAAAGGGTGATGCCGAGCTGCGCCATGATGATGAATCGGGTCTGCCCGGTTGGGTCGGTCAGGACGCGCATTACCCTGGAAGCCGCGGAAGAGCCTTCGGTGGCGAGTTGGGACATGCGCGCCCTCGACGAGGCGACGACAGCAAATTCCACGGCGACAAACAGGCCGTTGAAAAATATCAGTGCTGCGATGATGGCTACGGGAAGCAGGTATTCCACTTGTTCTATATCACCTGGGGTCGATGTTCTCTGTCCTACCGGGCGTAAACCAGGCTGGGCACTATTCTGTCTGACCGCCTGACCGAGGCAGTTTCGCTGCCGAGCCGGGCGGAAGAGCCACGCTGACTCGAGAGACGGCGTAGCCGCTGACCTCTTCGACACGGAAATCGAACTTTTGCAGGCGCACAATCTGGCCCTGTTCGGGAATGGCGCCGAGCTCGGCGAGGATGGCGCCGCCCAGCGTATCCACGGCTTCAAATTCACGGGCTGACTCGAGCACTTCGGACAGGCTTTCCAAGTCGATGTCGCCTACGAGATTCAGACGGCCATCGCTTGCCAGCGCCATTTCCTGGTTGTCGGTATCGAATTCGTCGGCGATGTCGCCGAATATTTCCTCGATGAGGTCTTCGAATGTGACTATGCCGGCTGTGCCCCCGTATTCGTCGATGACTACGGCCAGAGAGAAGTGCTCGGCCTGGAGTTGGCGAAACACATTGATTACTGAAGCCGATTCCGGCACGTAAGGAGGAACACGCATGATGTTACTGACGTCGCGTTGGCGGCTGCGTTGTCCTTCCAGGCTCTCTGTCTGTTCGGAGCCAGGGCCCGCCTCCATACAGAGCAGGTCCTTCAAGTGAACAACGCCTACGATATTGTCGATCGTTCCCTCGTACAAGGGGAGTCTGGAGTGGCTCGAAGAGGCCAGCAGTTGCAATAGTTCGGTCGTGGACAGATTTACAGGCGCGGCCAGCAGCTGCGTGCGAGGGACGATCACGTGTCTCAGCGAACGCCGGCGCAGCTGCAATGTATTCTCCAACAACTCAGTTTCCCCTTCTTTGAGAACGCCGCCGGCGCCGCTTTCCTGGACCATCATCAGGATTTCTTCGGGGGCGTGAATATGAAAGCCCTCCGACACCGCTCTGAGGCCGACAAGGCGCAGAAGCAGGCGGCCGCTGCCGTTGAAGAACCAGATCAAGGGGCGTAACAGAATGATCGCCCAACTAACTGATGTAACAAGCAGCAGGGAGGTCGGCTCAGGGAACTGTATCGCGACCGTTTTGGGAGCGAGTTCGCTCAAGGCTACCTGGATCACGGTGAGAACCACGAGGACCCCGGTGGCGGCGATGGAAACGGCAGCGGCCTGGGCAACTACTCCTGAGCCGATAAGCAGCGGTTCTACCAGAGGCGTGATCACGGCTTTGCCGTAGTAGCCCAGCATCAAGCTGGATAGGGTAATGCCCAGCTGGCAGGCAGCGATATAGTCGTCGAGCCGGTCGGGGCTTTCCAGAATTGGGAGCAGAATCTGCGCGGGGCGGCTTCCTGCCGCCGCCTCCTGGGCGATGCGGGCACGCCGGGCGCCGACGGTGCCAATCTCGGCGGCTACGAAGAATCCGTTCAAGGCTATGAGAATGAATACGGTGATGATAACGAGTACGAAGATCATAAATGAAATCGACTTCTGTGTTCGAGGGTACCTTGTCCTGTTACCCCAGACGAATTCCGTTAAGAAAACGTTCTACTTGCTAGGCATGGCCTGACGAAACGGGACGTGAACGGAAGCGGACCAAGTCTGGCGTACTGTAATGGGCTTGGCGCCAATCTGCAAGTGGCTTGCAGTAGCAGTGCCTGCTTGCTGAATCGCGGCCGAGTTTGGTTGCGACTTTGCACGTGAAGTATGATGTGCGCTCAACCGACGCTGCAGATTCCGGCCCGTTCAGATGCCAGCGCCGTTGCCATGCGTTGAAGGCGGAAGATGGAGATCGTCAGGCCGACCAGGCGACCTGGAGAGGCCATTTATGGATCGAGCTACAGAGCCGTTCTCGCCCTCTCCGGCAGAGCAGCCCAGTCAATCGGATGAGTCTACGGTGACCAAAGGTCGGCGCCTATTGTACCTGTTGCGGACCATGCGGCCCAAACAGTGGACTAAGAACGGATTCGTTCTGGTTGCGCTGATTTTCGACGGAAAGCTCCTGGACCTTCCGCTGACGGCGGCGGCGGTTTGGACGCTGGTCTGCTTCAGCCTGGTTGCCAGCAGCGTCTACATACTGAATGACCTGATCGACATCGAGAGGGACCGACAACATCCGCGTAAACGGCTGCGACCACTGGCGAGCGGCCAGCTCAACCCGGGGGTTGCCAAGGGAGCTATGGTGGTTCTGGCTGTTGCCGGTCTCCTGGGAGGGGGGCTGACGAATCTCAACGTCGGGTTGACGCTGGCAGTCTACCTGCTGCTCAACGCGGCCTATTGTTTGTATCTCAAGAACCTGGTGATCATCGACGTGATGATGATTGCGGTCTTTTTCGTGCTCAGGGTGGCGGCGGGCGCGGTAGCGGTGGAAGTAAGCGCCTTCAGCCCGTGGCTCTACATTTGCGTCAGCCTCCTGGCGCTCCTTATTGCGTTTGGCAAGCGCCGACACGAAATCGTCCTCCTGAGAGAGGCAGCTTCCGGCCACCGATCGAGTTTAGGGCAGTACAACCTGCCTTTTCTGGACCAGATCATCGGCATCGTTACGACAAGCGGACTGGTCAGCTACACGTTTTACAGTTTTGAGGCCGAGACGGCACTGGCGGACCCGTCACGCATGATGCTGACGGTCCCGCTGATCGTATTCGTTGTTTTTCGCTATCTTTACCTGATACACGTAGAACAACGGGGCGGCGCGCCGGACGACCTGCTGTTTGCAGACCGTCCGCTGTTTGCGGCCGTGGTACTTTGGGTTCTCTCTGTGGTGGCGGTCATCTACGTCTGATGATCGGGCCGAGGCCAGACAGGAAGAGCGTCAGAACGGTGTTCAGTCGGTCTCGTCGACGAATTGGGCCCATGCGCCTTCCATACCCTCGCTGGTGACGCCGTAGAAGATGCGCAGATCCGAGCCTTCGCGCAGAGCCAGATCGAATCGCTTTTTGCCGGCCCTCTTGCCGGAGCGGATGTAACCGACATTCTCTTTCCAACGGATCTGACCGGCCTTGACCGGGCTGTCCTCGTACTGGGCGATAGCGTAGTTCCAAAGTTTACGGGCACCTTTTCGGGTAACGTTGCCTACGCTGCGCTGGTTGCGCATATTGCGGACGACATAGTATGTCGTGCCGCCTCGGGTTTCGCTGTCGACGATTTCAACACCATCCTGGGGAAGATAGAAGGGGTCGTCTGAATTTGCCGCTCCCTGCTTGCCGAGACCACCGGAGCCTCTGGGGCTTCTTTCCCTGGCGCCATCGGCCCTGCCTGATCCGGCAGGATCTGCGGCGGAGGGAGCTTCGTCGGCGTCTCCGCTGTCGACGAGGTCGGAACTGAGTCCGACGCTTTCAAGAACCAGAGCCACAATTTCATCGCGCAGTGCCATGCTCGTCTCGGCGTCATTGCGGACGTAGAACTTGGAGCCGTCGAGGCAATACGGTTTGGCGTCGCCGGCGTCAACGCCGATGCGGAGTACGTCTCCGCCGCTATTGGTCAGGATCTCGAAGCGGGTCTCAAGAGGTGGCGACAGCCGTTCCGAAATCGCCTGCTGCAGCTCGTTCTGTACCTGCCTGGAGGCTGGGAGACCTTTCACGCGGCCCTTGCGGGCGCTGGCTCCGACAAAGATGGTGCCACCGTCGGTATTGGCG
>VYDA01000264.1:4997-6030 GCA_009843665.1 Caldilineaceae bacterium SB0675_bin_29
ATCTTTGATGGCTTCGAAGGTGGCTTCGGGCAGAAGAAGCTCGGTGGCCCTCTCGCCGAGGCCGAGGCGCCTACTGTTGCGGGGGTCGTTGTTAAGACGGTGGGCGTCGCTCCCCTGGATGCAGTGCATTTTGCGGGGATATTCGGTCTTGGAGCCGTTGAAAAAGCGGGCGGTAGCGCGGCGGCTACGGCTCTCCAGATCGGTCACTTCCAGTGCGCTCAGGTTTTCGTCCTGGGTATAGGCGATCTTGGTCTGACCGCCAAAAGGGAAGTTGCGCATTGCCACACCGTTGGTGCTGTTGGCGTGGGCGGCGATGGCGATGCCTCCGGAATCAACGATAGTTTCGTAGGCGGATGTCACGTCGGTGCTGGCGCCGGTCTCGGTTGAGCCGACGAGCAGCCTGTCTTCGGGGACATTCAAACGCAGGAGCGTGTGTTCCAGCCTACGGATCGAAGTTTCGGGCGGATAGATGGCGAGGATGTGGAATCCGAAAGTGGCGGTGAATTCGAAACCGGGCAGTATGACGATTTCGTTGGCGAGTTTGAGCCACTGCTCCAGGTTGGCGCGCTCTTCAGGGGTTAGCCTGTTCTCCTCCTTCAGGCGTGTGAGCCACTCAATTTCGCGGCGAATCGCGGCGACGCCGGCAACGGTGTTGTGATCGGTAATGGCGACGATGTCCAGTCCTCGCTCGCGGGCGGTCGTCAGCCATTGCAGATAGGTGATGCCGGGCTCTTCATAGTCGTTCGAAGCCGGCGTGTGCGTGTGCAGGTCGGCTTTGAACCAGCGCAATCTGCCGCCGCCTTGCCGCCCCTTAATCTGCGGGCTGGCTTCGTTTCCGGATCCTACCTGGCTACCTCCTTCGGTAGATTTCGACTGTCTGGCCGACTGGCCGCCGGCCCTTGTCCTTCTTCTTCTGCTCATAGGCTATTCTCTGTCACTATAGTTTCGATGGTGTAACTGGCCGGCCCTGGTTGCGTATTCGACCGGTGGCGGCAGTTCAACGGCTTCTTCGTCCTCAGGGGGTACCTGGGGC